>CAMQXE010000181.1 GCA_947038745.1 uncultured Propionibacteriaceae bacterium
TTTTGTGTGGATCTTGTTCCGACTGCGGAACAAGATCCACACAAAACTTACTGATTACGTTGCTTCGTCATCGAAAACTGGTGCTGCTGGCTTAGTCTGGCTCGGCATAACCTCAGCGACGTCTTCCCGGATTGTTGCTGTGGCTTGACGAACTGCGTTGCCAAGATCTGCGACCTCATTGCTGATAGCGCTGTAATCATCGCCTAGGAGCTTGTCTCGCACAAAGGTCTTAGGGTCGAGATGGCGCAGATCGAGATCTGCAAACTCCGGCCCTAACTGTTCCCGGACCTTATCTTGAGCATTATTGGCGATTCCCCGTAAGAAGTGAAAGATACGAGCCGCTTTTCGCGCAAGTTCAGGCAGTTTCTCGGGCCCGAAGATCACCAACACGAGCACGATTAAGACGATGAATTCCCCGGCATTAATATCCATCAGGGGCATACCTCCAGCACAAAACGGCGCGGCATGAAACTCATCACAGCTAAAACTCTACCTGTTCGCTACGCTGGGAGTTGTGACTGAGCTTTCTGCGAACGCCCCGGCCCCGCAATCATGGGCCTTTTCTGAGAATTATGCCGCTGAGGCACCCGCCGCTGAGGCTGCACGTCGTGCGGCTGAGCAGTTTGGCCTTGAGCCGATCACTCAAGGCACAGCAGCATTCCTTACCGTGCTTGCTGCGGCTTGCCAGGCTAAAGCCGTGGTAGAGATTGGTACTGGCACAGGAGTCTCTGGCCTGGCCTTATTCCGTGGCATGACTCCCGACGGAGTACTGACATCAATCGGCACCGAGCCTGAGCAACAAAATGATGCCCGGCAGATCTTCAAAGATGCCGGCATCCCTGCCCAACGCTACCGACTCATTGCAGGACGGGCGCTAGATGTCATCCTGCCTAATCTGCGAGATGAAGCCTACGATCTTGTCTTCATTGACGGAGACAAGCTGGAGTCCGTCGAATACATCGCCCAGGCTCTACGTCTACTCAAACCTGGCGGCACCTTCGTTCTCAACGATGCACTCTGGTTTGATGCTGTGGCTGATCCGACCAATGAAGAAGATGAGACCGTGATTCTGCGTGAAGCGCTTGCCAGCGTTGCGGAAAATGAGCAGGTACTTCCTGCGCTACTTCCTATCGGTAATGGTTTGCTTATCGCTGTAAAACAGTAATTTCCCTGCAACTGCAATAAGCAAAGGACCCCGGTATCCGGGGTCCTTTGTAGGTTTATTGTCGAGTTTTCTAGCCGACGACACCCTTAAGCTCATCGAAGAGCGAGGTGGCCTCCGTTGCGTTCATCTCAACGACGAGACGACCGCCGCCATCGACCGGAACACGCATGATGATGCTTCGGCCTTCCTTTGTGACCTCCATGGGGCCCTCACCAGTACGCGGCTTCATTGCTGCCATCGAGCAACCTCTTCCTTCCGAGCGTGTGTAACTCTATTATTCCGTATCGACAGCGCAGTCTGACGAGTTCTTCAGCTCAGAACCAGGTGAAACCGAGCGAACTGACTCTTGAACTAGCGCTAGGGAATCCCCATCAATACTACTCTGGCTAGGTATTTTATCTAAATAATCTAGACCCACAGTAGCCGTTTCGGATGTGACCAAATTCTTAGATTCCGAAATCTCCTCAAGCTCATTTGCTAGCCGTTCTAGCAATGCATCGACTTGGCTCATGTCATATCCACGAACAGTTACCCCAAAAGTCAGCTTTCGCAAATCATCTGGAGTTAGAGCTGTATCAGGCAAGGTCGGAGCATACGTGTCGTCATCTGGCGTAGGCAATTCGCCTAGCTTTCCAGTTGCGGCAAGCGCAGCAAGGCCAAAAATGAGCACAGCAACAGCAGTAATAATCCACGGCATACGCCTATTGTGTCACGTAGCCGAATCCGAATGCCCTGCATGAACATTATCGGCAGCACGTTTGGCGCGCATGATCTCAATTACCTCATCGATATCATCGGTGATCGTGATGAGATCAAGGTCGTCAGGGCTTATATAGCCAGCAGACAATACGCTGTCGCGAAGCCATGCACTCAAACCATTCCAATACGACGATCCGAAAAGTACTACTGGAAACTGCGGCATCTTTCCAGTTTGAACCAAGGTAACAGCTTCAAAAAGCTCATCAAGAGTACCGACCCCACCTGGGAGCACGACAAAACCTTGTGAGTACTTCAAAAACATCACTTTACGGGTGAAGAAATAACGGAAGTTGATCCCGAGATTGACGTAGCTATTGAGTGATGACTCGAACGGTAGCTCGATCCCTAACCCTACCGAGGTGCCGTTAGCTTCAAAAGCGCCTTTATTTGCTGCCTCCATTGCTCCAGGGCCACCGCCGGTGACAACCGCGAAACCGGCTTCGACAAGTTTGCGCCCAAGCTCTACGCCTGCGGCATAGTCTGCACTGTCGCGCTTCGTGCGCGCAGAGCCAAAAACGCTGATTGCGTTACCTAGCTCAGCAAGGGTGCCGAATCCCTCAACAAACTCTGCTTGGATCCGCAAGACTCGCCAGGGGTCTTGATGTACCCAATCTGCTCCTCCACGCCCATCGAGGAGCCGCTGATCCATTGTGGTGGCCTGGATCTGGTCTCGTCGGCGAAGGACCGGGCCTTGGCGCTGTTGGTTCTCAGTCACGTACCAACACTCTCACAGTCAGAGCTATTGCTGTGTTATCCCGCTACGATCAGATCATGTCCGGTGAGAAAAACCAGCCGCTACGAACCTTGGCCGACGATCTATTCGGCACCGCCATACAGCCAAAATATGGGCGCCGGCGGCTATTTTCTGTAGCTGCGGTGCTGACTTCCTTCGCCGTTCTCATCACCGTCGTAGCTTGGGCATTTTTCCCTCACAGACCAGCAGCCCCGGGTCTACCTGCACAAAACTGCCTCGCCCAAACAGCCGCCGGCAATATCAGCCTTAGCCACGAACAATTTGGTATCGCAGCTATCGTCGCTGGCGTGGCCTTTCGTGAAGGCCTGGGTGAACGAGGAGCAGCCATCGGTTTGGCGACGGCCTGGCAAGAGTCCTCACTGCGAAATCTTGACTATGGCGATCGTGATTCATTAGGGGTCTTTCAACAACGGAGCAGCCAGGGGTGGGGTACCCCTGAGCAGATTAGGGACCCTTACTACGCGACGCTGACGTTCTATACCGCGATGCAGCAACTTACCCAGTGGGAATCTGGCGATGTCAATGACATTGCTCAGACGGTACAACGCTCTGGGGTACCTGACGGCTACCGTAAACATGTAGAGAATGCGACAGCGTTGGCTCAGGTTCTTGCTGGCGAAAGTCCAGCGGCTATTACCTGTGTTGATCGCTCTACAGACCCCAGCTCCGCTGATGTGCTCCTGACTGCTGCTTTGAAAACCTACAGCGTACAAGGCACAGCATCGGGCAAGCAGGTGACTTTCCAGGCAGCTACAGTGCCGCAAGCCTGGCAACTTGGTTATCTCGCTTTGGGTCATAGCGACACCGCTGGGGTGTCCAGTATTGAGGTTGGCCCCTATCGCTACACCATCGGCACCACTACTGCTACTTCATGGACTACCGACGGCAGTGCCGCCCCAACTACAGTTATTGTTACGTTGCGTTAGCAAAAAGGCGTGCTAGAACTTCTAGTGTGTGAACTTTCTTCTACGATTGGTAACGAATAAGCAATTCCATCAATAATTAC
>CAMQXE010000182.1 GCA_947038745.1 uncultured Propionibacteriaceae bacterium
CTGGTGCCATTGGCTGACCAATCCTTGTCTGGTTTAGTTTTGCTGGATTTACCGGATCACGACAGCACCCAAGTCGCGCACCGAATGGAAGTAGATCGACTCGTCCAACTCGTCGATATCTTCATCTGGGTCGTTGATCCGCAAAAGTATGCGGATGCTGCTCTGCATGATCACTATCTGCGTCCGCTGGCGCAGCATGCTGACGTCATGATCGTTGCGCTGAATCAATCAGATCGGGTTCCCGATGATGAGCGGACGCGGATCATGAAAGATTTGCGTGGGCTGTTGAACTCTGAAGGTTTAGAGAAGGCTGAATTAGTAGCGATCTCTGCCAAAACTGGGTTTGGAATTGCTGAACTACGCCAGCACCTAGCCCACGTAGTTCATGCCAAGACTGCGGCGGCCCAACGGTTAGCAGGCGACGTCGCAACAGCAGCAGAGGCGTTGCGGGCTGAGACTGGGACAGGCCCGATTCCGCAATTGCGTAAAGCTACGGTTGAAGATTTGACGGCGACTATTGCGCTGGCCAGTGGCGAAAAGACCGTGACGAAGGCTGTTCGTGAGGCGGCTATCAGGCGAGGGTCTATTGCTACTGGATGGCCATTCGTTTCTTGGGTACGCCGTTTGCGCCCAGATCCACTCAAGCGGCTGCATCTCGATGTCGTGACGCGAGGGAAGAAAGCTGTACCGTCTCCCGTCGCTGATCAACGGACCAGTTTGCCTGGGATTGGGGGAGTAGCACGCACTGCTGTCGATTCCGGTATCAGAGCCTTAGAAGATGAGGCTAGTGCAGGGTTGCCTCGTGGGTGGGCCGAGGCAGTTCGTGAGGCTGCCCGTGAGCAATCGACGTTACTTCCAGATGATCTCGACAGCTCAATAGCGCGTACCGATCTTCGGATGAGTGAGGGCACCGGCTGGCAGTGGATTTTCCGTATCGTGCAGTGGATCTTGATGCTCGCTGTCATTGCCGGCGGCGGATGGCTCTTGGCTGATCTGGTTCTGGCTTACCTTCAGTTCCCAAAGTTGCCCAGTTTGAGTTGGCATCGGCTACCGCTGCCTACTTGGTTGCTTATCGGTGGTGTAGGAGCTGGGGTTGTGCTCTCCTGGATAGCAAAGATTTTTGTTTGGCTGGATGCGTCGCGTAAGGCGAGAAGCGCACAACGGGCCTTGCGTGACGCGATTAGTGAGGTCACGCTGAGCAAGGTGGTTGAGCCAGTGCGAGCTGAATTGGCTCGTTATGCTGCTGTTCGGGAGTCTCTCGACGCTATGTGAGTTATCCACATGTGATGCACATCTCGTAGTTTTCCCCAGGATGGGATAGCTGTGAGCGGCGTACAGCACCTTTCTGCGCATAGTTGCGTTTAAGAAGGGAGCAACAATGGATTCTACTGTCACAATGACTGGCTATGTCGGCACGGAGATTAGTTGCAAGACTAGTAAGCAAGGCACTGCATGGACGAGCTTTCGTTTGGCCTGCACACCACGCATCAAACGCGGTGATGAATGGGTTGATGAGCCAACGATCTGGATGACAGTCACGGCCTACAGGCAGCTGGCTTCTCATCTTGCTGCCAGCGTGCATAAAGGCGATCCAGTCATCGTCACAGGACGGATAAGGCTAGATCATTGGGTTGGCAAAGATGGAGTACCGCGGAATGAAAAGATCTTGGAGGCTCGTAGCGTAGGGCTAGATCTGGCCTTCGGAACCTGCCAATTCCATCGTACAAGCGCCCAAACGGCGGTACTTGAAACGCCTCCGGTACAGGACTGTGCGATTGTTGCGCCGCTGCACTGCACTGACATCGTCGAAAGACAGGTTTCCTAGGGTAGGCTTTTGGACGGTTCGCACGTATACGGAAGGCTGGATTCACGACGATGCCCGAGTTCATTTGTACGATGCACAACGTCCGTAAGACGTTGGGCGATAAATTGGTGCTCGATAATGTCACCATGTCGTTCTTCGAGGGCGCCAAGATTGGCGTTGTCGGTCCGAACGGCGCGGGTAAATCGACACTACTCAAGATCATGGCAGGCATGGAGAAGCCAAATAATGGTGATCTCATGCTCAAGAAAGAGGCCCGTGTTGGCATCTTGCTGCAAGAGCCGCCGCTGACTGACGGCAAGACTGTCCTAGAAAATGTTGAAGAAGGCGTGGCTGAAACGAAGGCCATGCTTGACCGATACAACGAAATCTCCGCGCTCATGGCTGATCCTGAGGCGGATTTCGATACCTTGCTAGCCGAGATGGGCGAGCTTCAGACGGAGTTGGACCTGCGTAATGCGTGGGATCTCGATTCTCAGCTTCAGCAGGCTATGGATGCGTTGCAGTGCCCGCCGCCAGATACCATCGTTGATGTGCTCTCCGGCGGTGAGCGTCGTCGCGTGGCTCTGTGCAAGTTGCTGCTCGAAGCCCCCGATCTCTTGCTGCTCGATGAGCCGACTAACCACCTTGACGCTGAGTCGGTGAACTGGCTTGAAGGCCACCTCAAGACGTACAAGGGCGCAGTGCTGGCTGTTACCCACGACCGCTACTTCCTCGATAACGTGGCAAGCTGGATCTGTGAAGTTGATCGCGGCCAGCTCCACCCCTACGAGGGCAACTATTCAACGTACTTGGAGACCAAGCGTGATCGTCTCCAGGTTGAAGGCAAGAAAGACGCCAAGCGTGCCAAGATTTTGGAGCGCGAGTTGGAATGGGTGCGTTCAGCGCCGAAGGCACGTCAGGCTAAGAGCAAGGCTCGTTTGGCTCGTTACGAGGAGCTTGCTGCCGAGGCAGAGCGTAACCGTCAGCTCGATGTTTCTGAGATCAACATCCCGCCGGGTCCGCGTTTGGGCTCTGATGTCCTCGAAGCAATTGGCTTGACCAAGGGCTTCGGCGACCGCGTTCTGATTAAGGATCTTGCCTTCTCACTGCCACGTGCTGGCATCGTCGGAATCATCGGTCCTAACGGCGTCGGCAAGACCACGCTGTTCAAGATGGTGATGGGTCAAGAAACTCCTGACGCTGGCGAAATGAAGATCGGCAAGACGGTCGAGTTCAGCTATGTTGATCAGTCTCGTGGTGGTATTGACCCGAACAAGAACGTCTGGGAGGTTGTCTCTGACGGGCTGGACTTCATTAAGGTTGCGAACTTCGAGGGGCCGTCGCGCGCCTATGGTGCGAGCTGTGGTTTCAAGGGCCCGGATCAGCAGAAGCTTTCGGGCGTGTTGTCTGGTGGTGAGCGTAACCGTCTGAATCTGGCACTCACGCTTAAGCAGGGCGGTAACGTCATTCTGCTCGACGAGCCGACGAACGATCTTGACGTCGAAACGTTGTCCTCATTGGAAGATGCGCTCTTGGAGTTCCCTGGCTGCGCTGTGGTGATCTCCCACGACCGTTGGTTCCTTGATCGCGTTGCTACGCATATCTTGGCGTGGGAAGGTGAAGACGAAGAGGGGAACCCGCGTTGGTTCTGGTTCGAGGGCAACTTCGGCGATTATGAAGCTAATAAGATCGAACGTCTTGGTGCTGAAGCGGCCCGCCCGCATGCGTCGAAGCACCGTCGTTTGACCCGCGACTGAGCTTCGGCTCCGCATTCTGTGCTACTTAGCCGGGGTAGGTTCGTCAAGGGCCCACCCCGGCTAACTTACGCCTGCGTGTGGGCAACCACATTTCTGGAAGTTCTTGAGAAAGTCATTACCA
>CAMQXE010000183.1 GCA_947038745.1 uncultured Propionibacteriaceae bacterium
TGTCTTAGCGCATCGTATTTCCTTGGTTTCCATGCATGCGGGAGTCCTGGTTTACCGTGATGATCTTTCAGCAGCACAGATCAAACAGACCGCCAGCACTATTCAAGACAATGCTCATCAGTCTTTAGTTGAGCTGCGTGCGGTTTTAGCTGATCTTCGTCATGGTCCACAACCAGAAACACCACAGCCCACGCTAGCTGATCTAGATGTGTTGGTGGACGAAACTAGGGCATGGGGAACAGCGCTAACACTGTCTAATCGCATTGTGCATGAAGAACTACTGCCCACGGTGATCTCGCGCCACTGCTATCGCATCGTGCAGGAGTCGCTGACAAATACGCGTAAACATGCAGCTCAGGCGGCGGTTCAGATGACATTATGGGGTGCGCCGGGTGAGGGAATCAGTATGGAGATACGCAACCAACTCACTCATGATCTGTCGGTTCCTGGGACTGGTCTGGGTCTAGTCGGGTTACAAGAACGGGCTACTAGCGTCGGTGGTACGTTGAGCGCAGGTGCTGAGCAAGGGGACTTTGTTGTGAGAGCATGGCTACCGTGGAGCAACTAATCAGGATCGTCGTTGTCGATGACGACCCGATGGTACGTACGGGTTTAGGACTCATCGTGGGTGGCGCAGCAGATATGGAGATCATTGCTGAGGCCTGTGATGGAGTCGAAGCCTTAGCGGCGGTTCGGCAACATCATCCAGATATCGTGCTGATGGATATTCGGATGCCGAACATGGATGGTTTAGCTGCAACTAGAGAAATCTTATCCTGGCCGCAGCACCCAGCCGTCATCGTCTTGACTACCTTTGATTCCGACGATTTTATCTTCCAAGCGCTCCATGCTGGTGCTGCTGGTTTTCTGTTGAAAGATACCCCGCCGCAGCGGATGGTGGATGCTATCCGTGCAGCCGTTGCGGGTGAACCCACTCTGTCTCCTTCAGTTATCTCAACAGTGATTGCTGCGGCTACTGCTTCAGGGATGGATCAACGGCAAGCCGCGGCACGGGCAGAGCTTGACCAGCTTGCTCCCAGGGAACGGGAAGTAGCTCTCGCTATAGCGCAGGGTAAATCTAACGCTGAAATTGCTGCCAGCTTGTACATGTCGGTGGCGACGGTTAAGGCCTATATCACGCGAATCTTTGACAAACTTGGCCTGGATAATCGAGTTCAGGTAGCCGTAAAAGTCCACGATGCAGGGCTGATCTAGCTGAGCTTAGACTCCACGATGAGCCGATCTTGACCCCCAATTCCAGGTTGGTCGAGTTAGCAAACCTTGATCGGCCACGAGGGTTTCGCCAAGACGTTTTTCTACATGGTGATGTAGCGCGCCAGCCTTAGACAGGGCTGCGATCAGAACTGGATCATGGGAGATACAGATTATCTGGCTACGCCGACTTGCAACCGTAATAAGCCTAGCTAGCGCTGGTATGACATCTGGATGCAGGCTTGTTTCAGGTTCGTTTAAGACGATGAGGCCAGGAGCTTGTGTGGCCTGAAGTGCTGCAGCAAGCAACAAGAATCGCAATGTGCCGTCAGAGAGTTCACTTGCGTTGAGCGGACGTAACATTCCTGGCTGATACATCTCGATGTTAAACCAGCCGCTATTCTCGGTGACGGATATAGAGCATCCTTCAAAGGCGTCAGCGATGGCTGTGTCAAAAGGCTCTTTCCACGATGATTCATGGATCGTCTGGATAGCTGGAGCAAGTTGTGTACCGTCATGGTCGAGAGCCGGAGTCCAGGTGCCGATCTGGGGGAATCGACAAGGGGCCAACGCATCGGTGCGGAAGGAGTCATAGAAGCGCCAAGACCGGATTTCTTGGCTTACATCCAGACAAGAATCGTCGGTTGGTTCGCTGAGCATGGAGCGGCGAGGATCAATCGAGGAAGGACGTTTTGCCAAGATCCTGAGAGGGTCCATAGAAGGGGGAGTAAAGATAACTTCTCGCTTAATCTGAGGATCCCTGGTAAATAAACTTATTGCAGGGGCGGGCAGCCCAATATCAATCTGATATCCCACATCAGCAGTAGCGAAACCAAGCTGCAAACTGACTGGTTTTTTCCGCCGTAGCCCCTGTACCGGAATATCTCCGGCAAGCATGCCTCTGCTGAACTGTTCCGGGCCTGCCCACAACACCGAATTAAGACCACCCTCATGGGCTAGTTGGCTGATTAACTGCCCATCTGCAATACCAGCAAGAAGCCGAAAAGCCCGGTAGAGGTTAGTCTTTCCAGAGCCATTCGCTCCGGTGATGATAGTGAGATTGTCGAGTGGTAACACCACGTCACGCAAGCTGCGATAACCCTCAACTGCGATTGTGTTCAGCATGGGATCAAGGCTAAAGCCTGGCACTGACAATTTCTGCTCCAGATGGAGCCCCCGGTGGGGATTGAACCCACGACCTTCCGCTTACAAGGCGGATGCTCTACCACTGAGCTACAGAGGCCTGCGTCCTGCAAAGGACAACGGTATAAGTCTAGTGCACACCTGCCCCTGCAACGAAAAGCTGCCCACGTCCGTCAACAATTACGTCAGTTTCTTCGTCGTCTACAACGAATGATTGCCCTCGGGTAAGGTCAAGAACGCAGCCACCGCTACGAACCGTAAGTGAGCCAGATGTCACGACCCCAATGCGGGCCCCCGTACCTGGCAAAGCTACCTGTTCGGGTAAGTCAATACGCCAAAGCGCAAACTCGGGAGCTTCCGTGAGGTACGACGTCACGCCGTCGTAATTCTTGGTAGGAACGGGCTCGGGTTGTAGCGGTGAGAAATCGACAACCCGTACTAACTCATCGATATCAATATGTTTCGGCGTGAGCCCACCGCGTACCACGTTGTCCGAATTGGCCATGATTTCAACGCCAGTGCCGTGGATATAGGCATGCATATTGCCAGCAGGAAGGAAGATCGCATCACCGGGATCTAGCGAGACGATATTGAGAAGCATGGCCGCCAAGATGCCAGGATCGCTGGGGTAGAACTGATCAATAGTGACGATAGTGCTGGCGAAACGCCCCAGATGCCCAGGAACATTTTGTTTGGTAACCGCAGCAGAAACGACCTGTTCTGCGGCCTCATGGCGCTTTGCATCTCCCGCAAGAATGTCGAGGAAGCACTCTGCAATACCAGCGGCTCCTGGTCGATGAATCAACGGCCCAAAGATCTCAGTGAGACTAATCGGTAGCTCAAGTCCTCGGATTAATTCCATTGTTCTGAGCGGCTCGCGGAACCCACACAAGGCAGTGAAATCGGTTAATGCGACTAGGGCCTCAGGCTTTGGCCAATCATCGCGGTAAATACGGTGAGGGGCATCAATCGCAATACCGGCAGCGTTTTCTGCGACATAACCTTCTTCTGCCTGGGCGCGAGAGGGATGAGCTTGTAGCGATAACGGCTGTTCGGCCGAAAGAATTTTAAGGAGGAACGGTAAGCGTGTGCCGAAGGCTTGGGTGGAAGTAGGGCCGAGGCGCTTCGCGGTGAGCCAGGTAGCCAACGACTCACCAGTGTCTAGGACGGCTGGGCCACTGTGATGTGAGCCAAGCCAGTATTCAGCGGTGGGGTGCTCAGAAGGGGCAGCGCCGAGCAGCTCGGGGATCGCGGTATACGACCCCCAGGCGTAGTGCTGGATCTTCCCAGTAATGCGATGCACGAATCCTCCTCATGGATTTC
>CAMQXE010000184.1 GCA_947038745.1 uncultured Propionibacteriaceae bacterium
AACCATAAGTTCACAGTAATCAACTTCCCTAGTGGTGCAGGTAGTAATCTCACCCGCAATTGAGGTCTGTGCTTCTGCTCCAGCCCAGGCTAAGGTATAAGAAATTGTGAGTAATAGCGAGAGCCATCTCACGAAATCTCATCTCAGCGGAAGGCAAAAATAATGTCGTGGTGGAAATGGATTGCCGGTGGTTCGGCAGGCGTCCTGGCAGGAATGGTGGGCTTTAGCCAGTTCAGTGGCAAAGCAACTCCTGCTGAGCAGGCCTGGCATTACCCCTCGGATGACCTTATTGATGCGAACTATGCCAACTCCTATTCATCAACCTACGCTATCGATATTGATGCCCCGGCTTACGCCGTTTGGCGCATCATGAAGCAGATTGGCTGTGACAAGTCAGGCTCGTTCAGCTCCGAGTTCTTGGAGCGCAGCTTTGCCCGGTTGCCGTTCTACAACTCCTACGAACTTCAAGAAGAGTTCCAGCAGCCCGATTCGCTCGTCGCTGGCGACGTCGCAGCTTTCGATTTCCATGGCATGTCGATGGAATGGACTGACGTCGTGCCAGGCAAGTACCTCACTCAGTGGGTCGATACCAAGAATCCCCCAGCCGCTCCTGGCGCTTATGCCTTCCGCTACCCGACGATGAAGCATTACGCGGTCGCCTGGAGCTTTATTTTTGTCCCGCTCAAGGGCAACCGGACTCGAATGATCAACCACTGGCGCATCGGCTACGAGCCAGATACGCCGCTTCCCAAGCTCATCAACTGGATCAATATCGAGTTGATCGGCGGCTGCATGACCCACATGCAGAACCTCTACGTGAAGCGCGTCGCTGAGTTCCGCAAGAAGGAGCAGTGGAGCGGCAAGTTCATGCGCGGTGTTCTAGGCGGACGTTTCTTCAAGTCTGAGACTCCGGCTGGCCGTTGGGATGGCACTCCCCTCACCGCCGAGACCTACACCCAGTGGATGCGCTACGGACGTCAGTGCCCCGCAGTCAAAGAAATCCGCGAGCCTCGCACCGAGGACGCCAACTGGCCGCCGAAGGAAGCCGGAAACCCCTGGGAGGGCGTCGTCGACGACACGTACTTCGAGAATTGGAGCGAGCCGAAGTTCTCTTGGGCTGAGCAGATTCGCCAGAAGCACGAAAAGAGCTACTTGCCCGGCTGGGGCAAGAAAACCAAGACTGCGGAGTAAATCAATCTCATGAAACCGCCTTACTCGACGCTGTTCTTCTTCGAGACGGGCCAGTGGTGGGACTGGGCCATGTTGCTGATCGCAACATGCGCCCTGGCCCTCACCGCCTGGCTAATTCAGCGCAGCAAGACAGCAGTCGTCGTGTTCTTCATCATTGCGCCGATTCTGCTCACTGTTTTCTGGTGGCCTTACTCCACCAAGGGCACGAACTCGGCGGGTTGGTTCCCGGTCGTCAAGCAATACTCTGCGCTGGCAGGCAGCTTGTGCTTGGTGGCGTTGCAGTACGTCAAGAAGTTGCGGCTTAATCGCTGGTATTTGTTGATTCCACCAGCAATTTTGGCGCTCAATATCGCTGAAGCAGTCGTGCGCGACTTCCAATGCTTCGGTATTCACGGTGTCGATCCGACCCAAGGAATGGTGACCTGGGGCGGCCCCTGGAACATCATGAATGGGATTGCTGGCATCTTGAACTTGCTTGCCATCTCAGGATGGTGCGGCATCTTCATTTCAAAGAAAGAACCTGCCAAGGCCATCATTTGGGGCGATCTCACCGTGGGCTGGATCGTGGCCTACGACATCTGGAACTTTGCCTACGTCTACAACTGCCTAGCTGACCGGGCGTGGTACTCCGGCATCGCATTGCTAGCGGCCTGTACGATTCCGGCATTCATGCGTAGTGGGCGCGGAGCTTGGATCCAGTATCGGGCGTACACGCTCACCTTGTGGTCGGCTGTGGTTTTGACGTTCCCACACCTGACGCAGGACTCGATCTTCGCTCATCGTTCAGCTCATAATCCGACGGCTATGTTCATCGTTTCGGCATTGTCGTTGCTGATTAACGTCGTGGTCTTTGCCCGTCATATCCATCGGATAATTACCCTGAAGCGAAACCCGCTTAATCAGCCTATTTACGCTGAAACCGCCGAGTATGCAGCTTTAGTTCGTGATCATGCCACTGACGAGGACAAGGCCCGCACTGCCGCAATGATCGACCGCACGCCGGAAGAGCTTCACTACCTCACCGTCAGCTAATCGGTGCTCTTGTCGCGCGCTGACCCAAGATTGGTCAGTCGCGCGACAACGAGCCCCAGATAGAAAATCCCAGCAATCTCTTGCAGTAACACAATTGAGCGAGCATGCGGCCGGATCGGAACCAGGTCTGATAGCCCCGTGTTCGTCATTGTCGTGCCAGATAAGAACAAACATTCCATCCACGTCAGCTCATGCTGAAATGAGCCGGGGAAGAAGTACTGGCAGATCGAATAGCCATAAGCGAAGGCCCAGACGAAGACGGTAAATGTCGCGCCTGTCGCCCACATTTCATCTCGGCTGACCGTGGTATCGGTGAACATGTAGCGCACTAGCGCTAGCCCGGTCCAGAGATAGAACACCACGTGCAACGCATCATTGAGGCAATGCCACGGCTGAGCCTGATTGGTCACCATCTCGATGACGGTCAGCACCACGATGGGAGCACCCAGTAATACTGAGATCCACGTCAGAGCAGGCGTCGGACGAACTGCCAGGATTGCCAATCCGAGCACGATCATGCCGAATACCCCAAAGACCCCGCTGGTTACCCCAGCATGCGCCCCGGTTTCTAAGAAGGGGTACAGCACAATCCCGAGTAGTTGGACTGCCAACAGGACTGCTGACGGTTTTGATTTCACTGCATTTACCAAACCAGACACCCCGCCACTCTAGGCGGCGAGGCGTCTCAATTGCGACGGCAACGCGCTAAAACTGACTTACGAGTCCTTATTGCGGTAGTCGTTGAGCTTGGCATACATATCGTCAATGACGTCGTAGAACTTGGCTTCGACGGCTTTACGACGGACCTTGAGCGTCGGAGTCAGCAGTCCGTTATCCGTGCTGAACTTATCCCCCGAAATCCGAATATCTTTGATCTGCTCATGTTTGGGAAGTTTGCTCGTCAGCACCGAAATGCGCTTCTTCATCTCCTCACGAATCTGCTCATTGTTGAGCAGTTCTTCGCGGTTGGTCCAGGACACCTGGAGTTGGTGCCCTAGCGCCTCCAAGTTATCCATAGACGGATCCACCAGAAGTGTGACGAAGGGCCGGTTATCACCGATAGCGACAACATTTTCAAAGAGTGGATCAGCCAGAATCATGCCCTCAATAGGCTGAGGGGCAATGTTCTTACCGCCTGAAGTTACCAGTAGATCTTTCTTGCGATCAGTGATGGTAAGGAAGCCTTCTTCGTCCAAGCTGCCAATATCGCCGGTATGCAGCCAGCCATCGACCAATGTCTGGGCAGTGCCTTCAGGATTATTCCAGTAGCCCTGCATGACGTTGTTGCCCCGGTACAAGATCTCCCCATCTGGGGCAATTGCGAACTCTCCACCTGGCATGGCACGGCCAACCGTGCCGAACCGGAAAGCATCAGGTTCGTTGAATGACATCAGCGGTGCCGCTTCGGTCATCCCGTACCCCTCCAAGATGAG
>CAMQXE010000185.1 GCA_947038745.1 uncultured Propionibacteriaceae bacterium
TTGAATGCGGTGGACCCTACATAGGTTCTTGGGAGGACGAGAAATGGTCCCCAGGTAGCACCCGTGATGAGCTTCAAGCCGTCGCTCCTTGTGTGCAATTGCCTGATACTGCAACTGAATCTGGATGGTTTGCTGGACCATTTGAAAACAATGATGGCGTAAAGCTTCGCTGCGAGAATCTACTTCGTGCGCTCCGTGAGCAGCACAGCAGCGATGATGTTATTGCTCTGGTTACGCATGGCTGTTTTGGTGCCTTTTTCATGCAACATATTATGACCAGCCCCGTTTTTTGTTACCAGAACAACACAGCGCACTCACTTTTCCATCTTCATGATGATGGACTACTCGAAGCCCATTGGATAAATCGGGTCGATCACCTTGATTCTCATGAGATCACTGGAACCGCCTAATCCTGGCTTTTCTAGGGCATCTGCATCCGCCTACGACCATTTAGACTAGAAACCATGCCTCATAAGCGTCCAAGTAAGCATCTGCGCACTGCGCGACCGCTGAGTTCGTCACATGCCTATGGAGCGACCAAACATGACGGTAACTACGTAGTGCGTACTGTTGCTGGGGCTAATGCGCAGAAACCTTACCGCTGTCCTGGGTGTTCGCAGACGATTCCTGTAGGGTTGCCGCACTTGGTGGCGTGGCCGTATGAGCCTGATATTTTTAGTGGCTCAGGAGTAGAACAGCGACGGCACTGGCATAAATCATGTTGGGAACGGCGAGCATGATCGAATTGCATGAAACCTTGATCGGTGATCCAACAAAACCCATGGTCGTTATGTGTCATGGGTTATTTGGACAAGGCAAGAACTGGACTAATATCGCCAAACAACTCACAGATAACTACTGTGTCTTGCTTTTAGATATGCCCAATCATGGTCGGTCGCCGTGGACCGATAGCTTCAGCTATGCGACGATGTCTCAGGACGTCGCAGACTACGTCATGGCTCACCACAGCGATAAACTCCCCTGCATCTGGGTAGGCCATTCGATGGGCGGAAAAGTCGTCATGCGTATCGCGCTGACTCGTCCTGAGCTAGTAAGTAAACTCAGCGTTGTTGATATGAGCCCCGCACGCACCGGTGCGATGGTGTCTTTCGGCCCAATCTTTGCTGGCATCACCGCCATAGATGTGGCAGGGCTACGGGCACGTACAGAAGCTGATGCGCAGCTTAAGAGCTATATCCCCGATCCTGTGGTGCGTGCCTTCATTTTGCAAAACTTACGTCAAGATCACGGACAATTTCGGTGGCAGCCAAATATCGCATTACTCAAAGACAGCCTAGATGCGCTTTCTGATTGGCCACCAATCACTGCCAGTTATGCAGGTCCGGTGTTGTGGATCGCGGGGGCAAACTCAAACTACGTTCAAGCCAGTAATGCTAGAAGTATGCGAGCACTTTTCCCTGCGGTGAGTAAGGTTGTAATCAAAGATGCTGGGCACTGGGTCCATTCAGAGCAGCCTGCAGCTTTCGTTGCTGTTGTGACACATTTCTTATCGCAATAACATTTTGAGGGTGGTGGCACGGATCAATTCCCGTGGCACCACCCTCAAAATATTTCTACGTTTAACTAGCTGTCATTGTCTTGATTTGGACTTCGGTCGCAGGACTACCATCACTAGACCCATCGACGACACCAGCTTCAGCAACCTTATTAACTGCATCGATACCAGCAGCATCAAGTGTGCCTAGAACTGTGTAATTTGGTGGAAGCTGAGCAGAGTCTTTGTAGACTATGAAAAATTGTGAGCCATTAGTGTTGGCTCCTGAGTTTGCCATTGCAACTGTGCCAGCTTTGTACGTTTCTTTGCCAGTCAGCTCATCGGCATAGCGGAAACCTGGGCCGCCGCGTCCGGATTTAGTGGGGTCACCACACTGAAGTACGTAGATACCTTTAGTAGTGAGTCGGTGACAGATCGTGTTATCAAAGTATTGCTGCTTCGCCAATGCTTCGAAGGCACCTAATGTGCAAGGAACCTTAGCTCGATCTCCAGTGATCGTCATGGCGCCAATAGACGTATCGAGGGTTAGAGTCAGCGTTCCGGTCTTTGCGACGTCGGCAGCGACAGGAGCTTTTACTTCCTTTGGGGACGTCCCGAAGGTTTTATAGGAACATGCAGCAGCAGAGCGTGAAGCAGATGTTGCTACCGCAGCAGTGCTTGAGGAAATTGCCGGCTTTTCAGATGCCGAAGTAGCTGTTGTGGCTGGTGGTTCAGTAACCGCACACGCAGCTAGCATCGGAAGCAACAAAAACATGGCACGTCGTCGGTAATTCACTCCCCCATCTTCGCATATGAGTAGGTAATGTGGCTGTATGGTCAATCTGACACGCATTTACACTCGTACCGGAGACGCTGGTTCTACTCGGCTCTCTGACAACTCTGTCGCTTCTAAAACCGATCTTCGGGTGGAAGCCTATGGCGACGTTGATGAGGCTAACTCCGCTATTGGAGTCGCCTTGGCAATGGGCGATCTTCCAGAAAAAATTGCTTCAGTACTCCAACTAATCCAAAATGAGCTTTTCGATGTCGGGGCTGATCTTTCCACTCCGCTGGTCACTGATCCGCAGTGGGAGCCTTTGCGGGTTATCCAAGATTACATTGATCGGCTCGAAGCCTGGTGCGATGAGTTCAGTACGGATTTACCTAACTTGCGTTCCTTTATCCCCCCAGGCGGAACCCTTGCCGGTGCTCAACTCCATGTCTGCCGCACGATTGTGCGCAGGGCTGAAGAGCAATATGGCACTGAGGCAGGAACGCAAGAACAACCCGGTGGTGTTCATACGCTAGCCATCACCTACCTCAATCGCTTATCTGATCTGCTGTTTATTCTCAGCCGCGCCGCTAACGGAGCTGATGGTGATGTTCTTTGGGTTCCAGGCGGAGCTCGTAGCAATCCCAATAAATAAAACTAGAAAAGCCAACTCGGGGTATCCATAAGTTTGGATACCCCGAGTTCAATATTTCTTAATGGTGATAGCGGACCATTGGCATTCTTGCTTCAATCCAGCTAGTTAATCCCATCAAACTTGTGGGATCAGCAGCAAGCTCAAGCTGCTCACCCGTTAGCTTGTTTTCAATCGTAAGCACATGCTGATTGGCAAATATCTCACGTTGTTCAGCAATGGTTGCTGGACGTTGGCTAATCACAGCCCACTGCTGTTGCAGGAACTCCCGCTTTGGATTCCAGCTAAGTGAAAAGATCCGAAACCACTGCAACCGAGCACCTTGATAACGCGAAACTCCCAAGACCCACCCGGTCTTGGGAGTACGCAAAGCACAATCAAACATTGACGCCTGTGACGATAGCCAGCGGCGACGTGCAAACAACATCAAGACAGCAATCAGGCAAGCCACAATGAGTGCCAGGACGACGATCTCGGCTGTGACTAAGGGATCCATAGAGTTACCTTACCCGATGCCCGATCTTCTTAATGCGACAGCCCCTGCTGCTTGATAACGGCCTTGAACTCAGCCTGAGCCTTCATCAACTCACGTTCTGCCACATCATCGTGATCGCTGTCAGCAATTGCAGCCTGAGCAGTAGCTAATGCCTTTTCTGCAGCAGGAGCATCGATATCTTCTACTAGCTTGGCAAATCTAGAGAT
>CAMQXE010000186.1 GCA_947038745.1 uncultured Propionibacteriaceae bacterium
TCGCAAGATGATGACGTCATGAGTGTTCCAGGCCCGCAGCAGGGCAAAGGGGTTTGGGCTAAAGACCACACAGCTAAAGATGCTTGCCGCGGCGATGGTTGCAGCGCCGGATAGGAGCGAGCGATCTCGGCGTAAGTAAGTCAAGACCAAGGTGACGGCACACAGCGGGATATAGATCAGACCCCATGCGCTGATAACCCACCCAAAGATCGCTACACAGATCAGGGCTGTGACCACGGTAATCAAAAAGTAGGTGGTGACGGGCGCGACGTAGCTTAGCCGCCGGCTCTTGCTGCCTTTGAGCGCCAGGCTCAGCGCATTGAAAAGGCAGTACGCCGCTATCCAGGCCACGATCAAGATAAGCCGGTCAAGATCGAGGGCAGGCGTCGAACCCGGGCGGCCTAGCCGATAGAACCAGCCAATGATTGCGGGTACTAAGAGCATGAACCAGGCCCCGTGCTGCGACGGGAGCCATATTTTCGTATTGCGCTTCTTCATCACCTCGAACCGTATCTCACAAACCCCCTGGTTATCGAGGGGTAAAACCTGTGAAATGTTTTCTTCGGCTTTTTAGGTGCTACAGCGCATGAGCGACAGCCCGTGCGACGAGGTAATCCCGGTCGCGCGCAATGATGTCAGCATGACCAAAAGCCTGGCCAAGCGCCTGTAAGTAGGGCAGATGGGCGTTGTAAACCACGAAGATTTCGCCATCCTCGGTGAGGACCCGGGCAGCATCATCAAGGAAAGCCAAGGTGGGGGTGGAATCCTTGGCATGACCAATATGGAACGGGGGATTGGTCACGATGAGGTCGGCGGAACGATCAGGCAGAGCGCTCAGGCCATCAGACCAGAGCACGTCTGCATCAAGGTGATTTGCGGCAAGAGTGGCGTGAGTCGAGCGAATCGCTGCGGCGGAGGTGTCGGTTGCTGTAACCGAGCAGCCCAAGCGGGCCAAGGTTGCGCTGAGAATCCCGTTGCCGCAACCAATATCGATGGCTCGACCGACTGGCCAACGGCGGCGGGTGCTGAGTAGCAATTCGGTACCAGCATCAAGGCGAGCACCGGCAAACGTGCCACCATAAGCGACAACTTGGAGATGGCCGATCTGGTTCCGGGGGCGCGACATGTGCCTTGGGCTGCGCGCCGACGAGGCCGCGACATTTACCAACCCCCAAGGTGGCATGGACGTCGTCGAAATAGCGGGCGAGTACATCATTCATGGAGTGAGTGAGATATTTGACCCGCTCGCCGCCAAGGTAGGTAGCGCCGTGGCTTGCTGCTTCTGCGGCATGTACAGCTAGGGCGTCGAGTGATGTGGGTAACTGAGCTAGCACTAGATCAGCCGGTGGCGGAATGAGTCCTTGGCCCGGCTGGGCATCACGGATGTCATCGCACCACAACGTGACGTCGTCGTAGCGCTCGCGGGCCCACCCCATCAGCCCAGGGGTATCGCGAAGCAGCACCCGTCCGTCACAGGTGGGGGCTTGCTCGGCAAGGAGACGCTCGATGGGCTGCATAGCATCAGCCTACTGGTGGATACGCGATATGACTGCAGGATGAATCTGAGTGATCATGGCCGTCAGCGCTTGGCAAGATCAAATAGGGGTGTTGTCATTAGGTAATGAGGACGACTGATCTCCGTAATCGTGTACGCCGGTTTGCTTCCTGGGCATTGCTTGGAGCAGGCGTATTACTGCTGGTGGCTACGGCGCTTTATCACGCAAATTTTTCCTTAATGTATGGGATCGATTTACCGATGGTGCAATATCTTGAGATTGGTCGGTTCGTGACGCTGCCGCCTCGTCATCTTGATGCTAGTTCGCTAGTACGCGGAATGATGATGCCATTTACCGTGCGCCTGCTCCGGCTATATCTCCTTGCGGTCGTTGCGTTGGTAGCAGGCCTTGCGTTACGCCGAAACCAGGGCGTTGGCTATGTCATTCTTGGGGTGCTCATCATGGCAGCTGCTGTGGCGTGGCCATGGTTACTGCTGTGGGAGCAGCATGTTGCGGCAGTATCTGCTGGAATTGTGGAGTGCCCGCGTAAATTGAGCACTTTTGTTGGTGAGTGTTATCGCGGTGGACGTTCCTTGGCAGACTATTTTTCGTTACGTGAACTCGCGCGTGTGGGCTGCTTTGTTGTGGGCCTAGTCATCGCTCTTAGGGCATTGTTCCGCTTATTGCCGATCTGTTGCCGCAAGGGCGCCAGCTGATTTTTGCGATTAGGGATATTCAGGGTATTCCAGATTCTCAGAAGATAAGAGAGAGTGTTCATCGTCGTCTTCTCCCTATAAACTGTCCCTGTGATCTGCGCGTCAGCCGGACGTGCCACCCACTAAGGAGATTTGATGACGGACAAGAAGTACGTCTACGACCTTTCCGAAGGCGATGCCACGATGAAGAGCATCCTCGGCGGCAAGGGCGCCAACCTGGCTGAAATGGCCAAGACTGGCGTGACTGTCCCCGATGCGTTTACGGTAACCACCGAGGCTTGCGTCGACACGATGAACCGCAATGGTGAGTGGCCTGAAGATCTACGCGAGCAGGTTGCTGCTGGCTTGGAGCGCTTGGAACAGCGTGCTGGCAAGAAGCTAGGTGCTTCGTCTGATCCGCTTCTGTTGTCGGTTCGTTCCGGCGCTATCGTCTCCATGCCCGGCATGATGGACACCATCCTCAACCTCGGCATGAACGATGAGTCCGTCAAGGCTGTTGCTGAAGAATCCGGCAACGAGCGTTTCGCTTACGACTGCTACCGCCGCTTCATCCAGATGTACGGCGAGGTCGTTGAGGGCATCAACCCCCACGCTTTCGAGGGCGCTCTCACCAAGATGAAGGCCGACAAGGGTGTCGAGCTGGATACCGATCTCACGGCTGAGGACCTCAAGGAACTCGTTGCCATCTTCAAGGAGATCGCCAATAAGGAGCTTGGCGGTGCGTGGACGTCTGATTCCCGCGAGCAGCTCATGCGTTCCTGCAACGCCGTGTTCCAGTCCTGGCTGAACCCGCGCGCTGACGTCTACCGCAAGACCAACGGCATCTCCCGTGATCTCGGCACCGCCGTCAACGTGCAGCAGATGGTGTTCGGCAACCGTGGTGATACCTCCGCTACCGGCGTTCTGTTCACCCGTAACCCCTCCACCGGCGCCAAGGAACTCTACGGCGAGTGGCTGATCAACGCTCAGGGCGAGGACGTCGTCGCCGGCATCCGCACCCCGCGTCCGCTCGAAGAGATGGAAGCCGTTCTGCCCGAGGCTTACGCCGAACTGCGCAAGACCATGGATGCCATGGAACTGCACTACAAGGACATGCAGGACATGGAGTTCACCATCGAGAATGGCAAGCTCTTCATGCTCCAGACTCGTAACGGCAAGCGCACCGCTGCCGCTGCGGTCAAGATTGCTGGCGATCTCGTCGACGAGGGCATCCTCACCAAGGAAGAGGCTGTTCTGCGCATTGAGCCGGCTCAGCTTGACCAGCTCCTCCACCCCGCCATCGACCCGACTCACGCTGAGAAGGCGATCTGCAAGGGTCTCCCGGCATCCCCGGGTGCTGCTGTTGGCGAGATCTGCTTCTCGGCCGACGAAGC
>CAMQXE010000187.1 GCA_947038745.1 uncultured Propionibacteriaceae bacterium
CCCCCGTGTACGGGGGTAACTCGCCACTCTTAGCTTGCATCTCGTACAACTATGCGGTTCATCGGCCCAGCCAAGGGTGTGCAGCACCGCACTAATCTCAGCAGCGACGCGGCAAGGATCAGTCAAAACTTCAGTCCAGCCGTAGCGCAGAGTAAGCGCCCCTTGCAGTAAATGGTCATTGTCGCGCTGTCGGTCTTTAGCGACGTCGGCTCCGGTGTGGCCAAGTTTGCCGTCAAGTTCGATGATGAGGCCACAGTCATAGAGCACATCAAGGCGACGTCTCTTGCTTGTGCGCACTTGTCGCTGGGCTTTAGGTAACCCATGAGCTTGCTCGACATCGTGGAAGAAGCGAGCTTCCAGAGTGCTATCAATGCCAAGGCTGACATCACCAAGAAGCTCGCGCAGTAGATGGCGCTGTCGTGTTCGAGGAAAATGCTCAAGCTCGGCAAGAATACGTTGTGGTGTGGTCTTATTGCGGTGCAAAGCATTACTGAGCAAAGCGATCAGCTCAGGTTCACGCAGGAGTGCAACAGCGTCGATAATGGCATTTTCAGCTCGGGCACGCGGCAGCTCTCCATGCCCTCGGCGGGTGCCGCGGCGAAACATGAGACCGGGTAACAGCACGCCGACCCTGCGCGGAGAGTACACACAAATCTCATCGGGCTGGTTGCTATAGCCATCAAGATGGGCCGCAGCAAGCCCAGAAATAACAGCAAAAGTGCCACCGAGAAGTACTCCACACCAGGCACGTTGATGCCAAGTCAAAGTGGGGGTTGTGGCGTAGAGCCCTCGGGAATGGCGAAACCATATTCCGCGCTGGACTAGCCGATTGACAGTTTTCTCATCGAGTGCGAGCCCCTCTGCTTGAGATATCAAGAAGGTACCTTGCTGTAGACGTAAGAGCTGGGCAAAAGTTGGGGTGATTTCAGTAGTCTGATGCATGACGAGACCATGTGCAGTGGTGGTCCTATCTGCTCATCCGATACCGCTACCTGGGGAAAACTCGCAGCGGCAGCAAACTGTGGATAGTTTTCCCCGTACTCGGGGAGAACTATCCACTCTTTTTAGGATTCGAGGTCGAGCAGCCAGGTTTTGATGTCAAGCCCTCCAGAAAAACCTCCAAGTGAACCACTAGCAGCAATAACCCGATGGCAAGGAAACACGATAGGTAACGGGTTGCGTCCATTTGCAGAGCCAACTGCCCGCGCTGCTTTTGGTCTGCCAAGATGGGCAGCTAGCTGCCCATAAGACCACCGCTGACCATAGGGAATTGCACGAAGCCCTTGCCAGACCTGTAACTGCCATGGTGTGCCTAGCGGGGCAAGTGGGAGAGAAAACTCACGACGTTTCCCCGTAAAGTAGCCGCTGAATTGTTCAGCAGCCTCAGCTAAGAGTGCCGAAGCGGGGTGAGATTGATCTGTGGGGAGCAGGCGTGGAAGTTTCAGATCAGCGTGTTCTTCCAGCTCAGCAAACTCAGCGGGAAAGAGCACTCGGGTCAGTGCGCTAGCAGTACCAATAAGCCCGATCCGGCCAATCGGGGTGACAACGCTGCGTAGAGCTAGGTCTTCCATATGAGCAAGAATAGGTGAGACTGCACCGTAGTCTAGGTAGGTGAATCGCCGCGAATTACTCTTAGGTGCTGGCCTCTTAGCGCTCACCGCTTGCACTAAGCAGAGCTCAACAACGAGTTCAGCAGAATCTATTGCCAGTACAGCAGCAGCTCCTACCGCTGCCAAGACGGCGTCGTGTTTGCGGCCAGGTTTGAGCCTGGAACAGCAGGCAGCGCAATGTCTCATGATCGGTGTTCCAGCAGATCAACCATTGGCTCCGGACGTGAGAGCGCGGATCGCCTCCGGAATTGGCGGGGTCTGCTATATCCCTGCGACCACTGCTTCAGCAGCGAGTATCCGGGCTCTTTCAGATGAGATTCACCAGTTATCTCCGCTCAGTGCGCTTATCACGACTGATCAAGAAGGTGGCATGGTACAGCGGTTCACTGGCCCCGGATTTGATGTTATCCCGACTGCTGCACGTCAAGCGCAGATGGGAGCTGGGGCGCTTCAGCAAGCCGCTGTAGTGTGGGGCCGCCAACTTCAAGAAGCCGGTGTTGATATTGATTTAGCGCCCGTTGCTGACGTTGTTCCGCAAGCTTTTTTGCACAGCAACGAACCAGTTGCTTTGCTCGGCCGTGGCTACGGCACTGATCCAACTCAGGTCACTGCACTCACGCATGCTGTTATCTCTGGATTTCGAACTGGGGGAGTTGGCGCGACGCTCAAACATTTCCCTGGTCTTGGGGCAGTCGTAGGCAATACAGATTTTGCTGAGGTTACCGATTCCGTCACAAGCCTTGATGATCCTGGGCTAGCACCGTTCTATACAGCGCTACATGACGTCGATATGGTCATGGTGAGTTCAGCGCGGTATCAGCGTATTGACCCGGCCAACCTAGCTGCATTCTCTCCGATCGTGCACCGAACTTTGCGGGATAAGGGTTTCCGCGGTGTCATCATCTCTGATGATGTTGGGGCAGCGCAGGCTATGGCGGCCTTTACTCCTGAGCAGCGGGCAGTGAAGTTCCTTGCTGCTGGTGGCGATTTGGTGCTTACTGTTGATTCGGAAATGGTAGATGCAATGATCCGGGGGATTGTTTCTGCAGCAACCGCTGATTCGGATTTCGCCAAGCAACTAGCGAGCCATGCACAGCGGGTTCTAGATCTCAAAGCAGCCCGCAAGCTCATCTCCTGCTGACGCAGACGGGGCTCGCCGGAATAACCGACGAGCCCCATACCGGATTGTTATTTAGCGTGCCTGGTCGCTGACGATCAGCTCGGCTTCAGTTGCAGCTTGGATTTCTTCAACGCTGAACTCCGGGTTGCATTCGGTCAGAACTAAGCCTTGTTCGGTTACCTCGATAACACCCATCTCAGTGATGATCAGCGATACACAATTGACTGCGGTCAGCGGCAAGGTGCAACGTTTGAGGATCTTCGGCGCTCCTTTTTGGGTGTGCTCCATGGCGACGATGACCTTCTTGGCGCCCACGACGAGATCCATCGCTCCGCCCATGCCGGGGACCATTTTGCCCGGAATGATCCAGTTGGCAAGGTTGCCCTCTGCATCTACCTGTAGCGCACCTAGCACTGTGGCATCGACGTGTCCGCCGCGAATGAGGGTAAAGGATGTGGGGGAGTCGATGTAGGCTCCGCCGACGATTACCGATGCTGGCTGACCTCCTGCATCGACGATGTGCGCTGGATCAGCTTAGTCGGTGGCCGGGCGTGGCCCAGCTCCGACGATGCCATCTTCGGCTTCGAGAATGACATTGACGCCATCAGGAAGGTAGTTGGGGACAAGGGTCGGCAGCCCGATGCCGAGATTCACAAAGTCGCCGTCTTTCATTTCTTTGGCGACGCGAGCAGCGATGTAGCTCTTGATCTGTTCCTTCTCCATGTTACTTCTTGCCCTCCACGATGTAGTCA
>CAMQXE010000188.1 GCA_947038745.1 uncultured Propionibacteriaceae bacterium
CCGATTTCAAGCCAGCTATCCGCTACGCCGCATCGGCTGATCCGCGACCAAGAAGCGGTCTTGATTTCATCGGCGGAGGAGATAATTGCGATAACTAAACCGATTGGGGAAGCTAATCTTGTTGAGGCTCAAGGAGAGCATCGTCGTTTTGATGAGCTTAGCCCCGCTCAAAAAGCAGTCTTGGAGCTGGTCCCTTGCAGGGCGACTATTGCTCCTACCGATATTGCAATTCAGGCAGGTCTTAGTTACCCAAAATGTCTCATGATTATTCGTGATCTATGTGAGAGCGGATATATACACCAACGCGATACCGGAATGATCGAGCTAGGGCAACGCCGTGCTGATATCGTGAGTAGACAACGTCGCCCGATACAGATCCAAGATGAAGCAAACTTTGACGCCTAGCTTACGCGCCAGATCAGACCACCTTGAGGATCGGCAAGATCGAAATCTGCTACTGCTTTAGCTGCGTTATCTTCTTCATAGATATATGAGCTGCCGTCAGCTTTGGTGAAAGTCGCAGTGAGCGTCAGAACAAGTTCTAGCGGCTGTGAGGTTGCCGATAAAGTATTGGGATCAACTGTGAATGCAGCAGCGGGAATGGGATCTTTTGCCACAGCCCAAGTGATACTTTCTGGCTTAAGCGTTTGCCCAGGTGGAGCCGCAAAAGCCCAAGGACATCCAACGGGCGCTAGCTCTTTCTTTGCTAGGCAGCTGTTGATGCTACCTGTAGCGAGCTTGCGTAACTGTGCGGTTCCGTGCTCGGCGAGCGTAAGTTTTCCCGATACAGGGTAGGCCTTTGGCTCTCCAGCCTTAATGATATCGACGCCAGCTAGCGAAAGTCGGGGGTCACTAGTAGACACCGCATACCCACCAGGAAAGACCACTACGCGGTGGCCAGGTTGGCCTTGGGTGGTGCCGATGGCGTAGCCGATCTTGTCGGTTCGAGGAAGATCAAGAGTTGCTGTTCCATTTTGGATCTGGAGGCGACCATTCTGGCGGGCAAGTAGGTAGGTGGCAGTGAACTTGTCGCCGGCAATTGTGTAGCTGGCTTCAACCGCTGTATCGGATTTCTTCGTCACGGTGATGTCTGTGATCTTTGCTGAAGTTTCCAATACTGCGGAGGTAAGGAACGTGGCGTCCTCTGGCTGGGTTATATAGCCAAGCGCGGTCGTTGCTTCACCTTTGCTGATCGCAGTGAGGTAATTCTGCACTACCTTGTCAGCCGTATCATTGGCGCGAACTATGAAGAATGCAGATGCGATGATGGCGAGGATAAGAGCAACTATGGCTCCAGCTATCCAGCTCAGCCTGTGATTCTGCCGGCGGATAACTGCAGTAGATTCTGGTTCTCCCAGACTCTTTGGAATCGTTGCTTTCATCGCGTCAAGACGCTGGCGCATCGAACGCTGTGGGCGTGATAGGCGCAGGGCTGCAGATGCTACTTCTTCTGTCGGATTGGCAGCAGTAAGAGGAGCCATATCAGCAGGAGACTCAGCGTCAAGCTCAATAGTTTCTTCGCTAACCTCAGCGGTCAATAACTCAGTAGGAGAGCCAGCCATATTCTCGCTGAGCACAATCGTCGGATCGGTGCCCGTGGTGTCTACGGCGCTGGTCTGGGAGGTGAGTGCCTGCGTCGGCTCAGTCGCATCTGATATCTCTGGTGTGTGGGACTGATCGTCGTGCAAGGAATCTGCCATGTGCGTGAGTCTAAATGAGCTAGGCGGGGCTTCCTGGAGCGACAGGCCGCAATCACTAGGACTTGGTGTGCTGCGAGGGTAATTACATTCCCATGGGTCTACTTGAGAAATAACCTGTTTTGCGCATTTCTGTACTAGCTGGTGAATATCAGCTTCAGTTTCGTCAATGTAGTCCAGTGAGTCAAACATGTCATCTGCCTCGGCTAGGCCTCATCGGGACCCTTATGTCCAACGAACCTATGTGTCCATTCAGTAAGTTGCTTATCGGTAAGTTCTCCAGCTAGCCAGAGACGGATGGATGTTTGTGTGGCTCGCAGTAATGTCTGGTCGGAAGATAGTGGCTTCATTGCGAGTTCGTCTCGGGCTGATTGCACGAGGTCGTCCATCTCGAATCGGTTAATCGCCGGTTTGATAACAGCGCTAGCAAGGGCAAGTACTGCAGGCCCAGATGAAGGATCAGCGATCAGTAGGCCAGTTGCTGCCTCTACCATTCGATGGTTATCACGGTGTCCTAGATCGAAAAGCGCAAGCTCATCACCGAAACGCTGTCTGGCATCATGGGCGGTCGTGGAGTCCATATGCGTCAGTTTAACTGCTGATTTTCGGAGATGAATGCCGCGAAATAGCCCTAGACATGAATTGCTATTGACTAACCACCACGAAACAGCCTCCAAACGGCTACTTCTTCCCTTGGGGCCCACCAAATCTGGAGGTTAGGCAAATAGCCACTAAAAATGAGTGTTGGCCAGACCGATAATTGGTCTGGCCAACACTCATTTGCGTGTCCGAAAGAGGACTTGAACCTCCACGCCCTATAACGGGCACTAGCACCTCAAGCTAGCGCGTCTACCTATTCCGCCACCCGGACTCACCCTCTTACGAGGACGGGATGAAACATTAGCAAAATCTGAGCAATTAGCCAAATCGAGGGTGCTTCTCAGACTAATAGGGCTATGAGCGCAATAGGTTTTTACCACCGCTGACGTCATCAAGGGCACGAGCAATTTCTTCGGGTAGCTCGATATTCTCCGCGGCGAGTAGCAGGGCCAATTGGGTCGGGGTACGTGCGCCAAGGATAGGAGCCGTAACCAGCGGCGCATCGCGGACCCAGAGCAAGGACACTACGGCCGGGTCTAGTTCAAGCCCGATGGAGGCGCGTACAACAGCTTCCACAACAGCTCTGGAGCGCAACTCTAGATAAGGCTCGACGAACCAGGAGAAGTGGTCCTGCGCCCCGCGCGAATCTCGGGGGACTGCCTTGCGATACTTGCCAGTTAAAACTCCTCGCCCAAGTGGTGACCAGGGAAAGAACCCCATTCCATAAGCGTCCACCGCTGGCAGTACTTCAACCTCGGCTCTTCTAGCTAAGAGGGAATACTCGACCTCTGTAGAAATAATCGGAGCTCGCCCAGGGACTGCGCGTTGCCAAGTTACCGCTTGGGCGGTCTGCCAGCCAACAAAATTAGAGATACCGGCATAGCGCACCATTCCACTTGAGACAGCTTGATCAATAGCTGATAGTGATTCTTCGAGCGGAGCTTCTCCCCATGCATGCAATTGCCAAACATCGAGATAATCGGTACCCATTCGGGAAAGGGAACCACGCAGATCAGTCAAAAGCGCCGAACGCGACGTATCCAAGACAGTTTTTCCGTCGTGGATACCGAATCCAGCCTTAGACATGATGACAAGATCGTCACGGTCTGCGCCATGTCGCAAGGCCCGACCGATGATTTGTTCGGCTGCTCCATTGCCATAGGCGGGTGCAGTGTCG
>CAMQXE010000189.1 GCA_947038745.1 uncultured Propionibacteriaceae bacterium
CTCGTAGCGACGGCAACGCTGGAGTTTTCGATCCAGCTAAGTTCCAGTCCAGCGGTGGACAAAAGTCAATTGGGGATTTCCCTAAGGCCACGTCATACGCTTCTCCTAGTGTTGCTGTGGTGTTCAACGGTGCAAATAACTATGCCTGGGGAAACTGCACTTGGTATGCGGCTGCTCGTCGTGCTGGTCTAGGGAAACCGATTGGGCCTTCTTGGGGTAATGCCAATATGTGGCCAGGATCTGCTGCAGCACAGGGATACGCCACCGGCCGTACCCCGGCTGTTGGGGCAATGTATATCGAGTACCCAGGTATCTACGGTCACGTCATGATCGTCGAGTAGCTTTGTTATCTCAGAGATGAATAACCTTTCCTATGGTGGTTTGGGGATTATTAACTTCCGGTTAATGCGCTCGGTTCAAGGAACTTTCATCTACTAAAAGGTAAGATGAGCAAGGTCATCACGGAGCGTGATTAGCGTTCCTTCCCCTCGTGATGTTAGTTGTTAGGTCTTGCTGGGCTTAGCAAAAATTGAGAATCCTAACTATTTCGTTTAGGCTTTTCTCAGGGAGCCATGTGAGTGGCAGGGGAGGATGATGTCGCCAATGCGATTTCAGAGGACAACTGCAGGTATAGCTGCCGCTGGAGTAGTTCTGGGTCTGGCTATAGCCGCTGCACCAATGGCTGTTGCAGATCCAACAACAGCTTCTGACGCGAAAACGGCCGTTGAACAGCTGCGTACGCAGGCTGGTCAGGCTGAGCAGTCCTACATCATTAATGCTGAAAAGGCTAAGACGGCTCGGGATGCGGCTGCTGCTAAGCAGGGCGAGCTAGATCGCGCAGCAACGAACGTTGCTAATCTCAAGAGCTATATGGGTAAGTTCGCACTTGCTCAGTACAAGACACGCGGCACCGATACGCCAGCTATCGCTCTTGCTTCTGGAGATATCTCCAGCTTCTCAACGCGAGCTTCAACGACAGAGCGGATTATCCGCTCCCACGACGATGCACTCCAGGCTTATCAGGCTGAGCTAGCTCGCCAGAAGGAGCTCAAGCGTCAGATCGATCAGGAAGTGGTTACGGCTGAAGCTGCAGAGCAAGCTGCAAAGAATAGCGAGTCAGAATCGCGTTCCAAGGTGACTCAAGCTGAGGCGATCTATAACAACCTTTCTGACAGTGAGAAGAAGGTTTATCAAGAGCGAGTGGCACAAGATGAGGCAACTCGTCGAACGACAGCCCAAACAACTACTGCAACAAACCGTGCGATCGCAGCACCAGCGGCACCAGCAGCTGAAGCTGCTCCAGAAGTTCCAGCTAGCGGGCGCGGGGCAGCCGCAGCCGCTTTCGCTTTAGCGCAGGTTGGCAAGGCTTATGTATTCGGAGCTACCGGTACTAGTGCCTATGACTGCTCCGGCCTCACCATGGCTTCTTGGCGCTCAACTGGCGTTGGTATTCCGCGTACAGCGGGCGGGCAGCTTGGGGCAGGAACGCCAGTATCGCTTAGCGAGCTACAGCCAGGAGACGTGCTGATCTACCATGGCGGAGGACATGCAGGAATCTATGTTGGCAATGGGCAGGTTGTTCATGCGTTGAACCCATCGCAAGGAATCCAAGTTCTTGGGCTCTACGCCATGGGTGGTATCAGCGGTGCTCGTCGCTACGGTTAGTCGTGATCATCAACAGCCCTCGATGCGATATCGAGGGCTGTTGTGCATTGTCTTGCTGTTGATTTTAAACTCTGGCTGTCGAGACATCACGCCGTCCCAGGCATTGCAACGTTGGGCCACAGCAGTAGTCCAAGCCCGTCATAATCCAGCAGCCTGCCATGAACTCGTATCTGATTCAGTACGGTATATCTGCGGTAACATCGCGCAACTTTCCGAACTATCGATCAGTGCTGTTGGCGATGACCGCATAGAGATCAAAGCGAAGATCGGTGCGGAGCTAACACCGGCCCACTACGAGGCTGTCCAAGTCCAGCTTCATCAAGGAAAAGTACTTACCTTTAGCGGATTCCGCCCGTTGTGGCTCATCGAACCGGTGCGGATAACTACCTTTTCTCAGGGAGCGGTTGTCGCTGGTGAACAAGTAGATAATGCAGGGTATATCGCACAAGTAGCTGATGGTGCGATGACTAGGTTGGCAGCGGTACAGCTCGGGCCCCTCTTAGCAGATCCTGGGCCTGTGGTGATCGTGGTTCCCGCTACTAGAAATGCCTGGCAGCTCCTGCTACCCGCAGGCACTGCGGTATTGACTACCGCAGCATTTGCCTGGCCCTTCGGCCGAACAGCTGATGCTGCAGTTCATGTTGTGATGTCTCCGGTACAGCAGGGAACGAAGTTGGAGGATGTTCTTGCTCACGAATTGGTCCATGTGCTTACAAAATCATGTAGTTGGACTACTACATGGGTTACTGAAGGGCTGGCCACCTATCTAACAAAGAGCATCGATGGTATCTCTGAAGAGTTACGCCAGCAGTTAGAAGCCGGAGCACTGCCGGCTGGCTTGCCGACGAACGAGCAGATCAAGCAGGCCAGCACGATGGTGCCGTATAACCAAGCTGCTATAGCCGTTAGTGTGCTTATCGAGCATGTTGGTTGGGGACAAGCCCGTGACGTCCTCCTACAGTGGGCACATGGGCAGCAAGTAGGGACAGTAACTTTAGAACAGGAACAGCAGTGGTATCTCGAAGCGCTGGACCAGATCGTGCACTAATTGTCTTACTCATGGGAGACTAAAACCATGCTCTCGATTGGGCTTGATATTGGTGGAACGAAAATTGCTGCCGGTGTTGTTGATGACACCGGCACTATCGTCGACAAGGTTGTGGTGCCCTCGCCGACCCGCTCCGCTCAAGCAGCTGAAGACACCATCATTGAAATTGTTTCTGACTTTAGATCACGCTATGACGTGATGAGCGTTGGGGTAGGAGCCGCTGGCTGGGTTGATACCAATCAAGCAGTAGTGCGGTTTTCTCCTCATCTAGCCTGGCGTAACGAGCCGTTACGGGATCGGCTGCAGAGCCGTATTCAGCTTCCGGTCATCGTCGATAACGATGCAAACGCTGCGGCCTGGGCTGAATATCGTTATGGTGCAGGGCGTGGTTCGCGGGTCATGGTCTGCGTCACATTAGGTACCGGAATCGGCGGAGCACTGATCATCAATGGTCAGCTATTCCGGGGCCGTTATGGAATGGCAGGCGAATGGGGCCACATGATGATGGTTCCTGATGGACACTGGTGCCCCTGCGGCAATCGCGGCTGCTGGGAACAGTACGCCTCTGGGAACGCACTTGTTCGTGACGCGAAAGCACTCGCAGCACAAGGATCTCCGCGCGCTGCCATGCTCATTGAGCAGGTCCACGGCGATAGCGAACTCTTAACCGGAGCAGCAGTAACCGCTGCTGCAGTTGCTGGAGATCCGACCTCCCAAGAACTCATTGCCGATGTTGGCCGGGGGCTTGGTATCGGACTGG
>CAMQXE010000190.1 GCA_947038745.1 uncultured Propionibacteriaceae bacterium
CGCCCTCTCCTGCCTGCTGTGCCGCGTCAAGGATAGCTGCCTGCATCCGGGCTGCTACCTCCTGATAAGGCTCGCCCCAGCTCGGCTTGAGCGGGTTTGCTAGCCATAACAGCCGCTGCGGGTGACGCACGAAGCCTCGCCAATTGAAAGGTTCACCCGCAAACCGGTTCTCAGCCTCAATGAGACGCTCATCGATAGCCAGCTCCAAACCAGGATGTTGCTCACAGATCGGGGCGATCGTCTCACGGGCCCGCTCTAGCGGTGAGCAGCACAGATAGGTCAGCGGCAAGGCCGCAGTGACCTCAGCAGCACGCTGTGCCATCGTCTGGCCCAACGCGGAAAGATAGTAGCCTGGCGCGCGGCCGTAAAGCACGCCATTGGGGTTATCTACCTGGCCATGGCGTAGGACGTGAACAACCGTCGTCATGTGCATCCTCCTTGGGGTTAGTTACCCCAGTTTAAACGCGACGGCGTGAACCTGGACGACGCTGCGATGGCTTGGTCACTCGCTCACCGTTAGCGACCATCGTCGCGCGACGCTGCTCAGCGAAAGAGGCGAGGGCATCAACTAGCTCAACCGGATCTGGGCGGGTAGCGATGACATCGACTCGCATGCCGTGCTCTTCACAAGTCTTTGCTGTTGCTGGCCCGATAGCTGCCACGATCGTTGAGTGATGAGGCTTACCAGCGATACCGACGAGGTTACGTACGGTTGAGGATGATGAGAACACCACCGCATCGAATTTGCCTGTCTTGATTGCTTCTCGGGTATCTGCTGGCGGCGGCGCAGCGCGTACCGTGCGGTATGCCGTCACGTCTTCGACTTCCCAGCCCAGCTCCGTTAGCTCAGCAGCTAAGGTCTCGGTGGCAATATCTGCTCGCGGTAAGAACACTCGATTGATTGGGTCAAGCGCGTGGTCATAGGCAGGGAACTCCTCAGCAAGACCTGCAACGCTTTGGCACTCGCTCGGCATCAGATCTGGCTCGATGCCCCAGGCTTTGAGTGCTTCAGTGGTCTTGTCCGATACCGAAGCTACGCGCAGGCCAGAGAAGGCACGGGCATCTAGCCCGTAGATTTCAAACTTTTCTCGCACAGCGCGAACGGCATTGACCGAAGTGAACACGACCCACTCAAAACGACCTTCTACCAAGCCGCGGATTGCCTTATCCATCTGCATCGGGCTGCGCGGCGGCTCGACGGAGATAGTGGGGACTTCGTCATGGTGGGCACCATAGCTATGCAACCGGCCCAGGACGTCCTTTGTTGGGTCTTTGGTCAATGGCACCAAGATCCGCCAGCCAAAGAGCGGTTTAGTTTCAAACCAATCCAGCGAATGTGGCGATTTAACCGAGGCGTTGCCCACCATCAAATGGATCTTCTCGCGGGGATCAACCTTCGAAATGCGCACATATTCAGCCAGCCCAGCCAAGGTAAGTTCCTTGGACTGCTGCTGGTGAGAGCCGCCACGGAAAGTAATGATGACTGGAGTTTCTGTAGGAACTCCTGCCCCAGCGGTAGCTTCAGCAAATTGCCCGACATGCCCTGCCCGGGTCGAAACGACGACGGTTCCAGCAGCTCGCCAAGGAGCTACCTTGGCAGAGGTGAAGCCACCTTCGTTAGCGGTGATGAACTGCACGCCCTCGACATCATCAAGTCGAATACCGGCATATTCGGGGACTGCGGTCAGGCGCGATACGCCAGGAACGACGTCGAAATCCAAGCCAAGTTTGACGCAAGCCTCCGCTTCGCTAGCGGCGCTACCGTCAAGGAATGGGTCGCCTTCAATGAGACGAATAACCCGACGCCCAGATTCAACCGCCTTGGCAACATAGGCAGCCCGCTCTACTGGGTCAGAGGAGACTAGCTCCAATGACTCAACCTGCACCTGTGGGGATACCTTAATCGCAGGGTGCTCAAAGACAACGTTTTGCGTGTCCGAATCAAGCAAGATGGTGTCTGCATTCGCCATTGCGGCTATGGCAGCTAGCGTGAGCAAATCCGGGTCGCCTGGGCCAGCTCCGACGAATACAACTCTGCCTCGTGGAGTGCTACGCACGGGAGACTGAGCCTGAACACCACTCGTCATTCGACTCCGCTTTCTGCTTACCAACATTCCGGAAATGGAATGTCTGGGCACGGTCATTCTGGACGGCTAAGGAGCTAAAACACAAATCTGTGGCTTTTTGGTCCGTACCACATCAAAAATTCACGGCTATCACCGGGGTCGGTTGTTGCCTAAAACACAACAACCCCCGACTGGCGGGGGTTGTTAGTTTTGAGAGCAGTTCGATAAGGAACAGCCACTCCAAGACCGGTTTAGCGGCCGGCGCGACGGCGCTGGATCCGAGTCTTCTTGAGCAGCTTGCGATGCTTCTTCTTCGCCATGCGCTTGCGGCGCTTCTTGATGACAGAACCCACTGGGTTGCCCCTTCGCTAAACGGTGTTGGTGTACCCGGAGAACCGGGAAGCAATTAGTGCAGCCTGCATCACGACTGCAGACCGATACATAATAACGTTCCAACGGGAATTGGGCGAATCGACGCCTAAAATAGGACTCAGTGCAGGAAGGTCCAATGCTGGTAAACCAGCGGATATCCCACAAAAACAACGGCATCCATGAGGAAATGTGCCCAAACCAAAGGAGCTACCCTTTTGGTCTTGAGGTAGAAGAAGCAAAAGATCAATCCCATCAAGACGTTGCCAGCCCCACCACCAAAACCTTGATACAAGTGGTACCCGCCCCGGATCAACGCGCTAGCCGCGATTGTGGCGGCAATAGCCCAGCCAGCATCTCGAAGCCGGGTCATCAGATAGCCCACCATGACAACCTCTTCGACAACCGCATTCATCGCAGCAAAGCCAAGGTAGACCGGAATCGTCCACCACAAGGTTCCAAGGTTTGACGGCTCAACCCGGGTATTGAATCCCGCATGCAATGCGGCGAGGTAGAAGACGATACCGGGGATCCCCACGCTTGCAGCCAAGAGCGCACCCCACCCAAGATCACGAACCAGGCGAGTTCCGTCGAAGCCGAGCTTTTGCCGAGCTTGCCCATGGGCTAGATGCACCAGATAGAGGGCTAGGAGCGCCGAAAAAGCGGGGAAAATGATCCCGGCAAGCTGGTATGACAGATCTAGCCACGGTCGTTCTTGGACCACGGAGGTATTGAGTTGGGTTGTCTGTTCCTCCAATTTCGCTGGTTGAGTCAGCTTATTTACCAACTCTAGGATCGAATAAACCATCGACTTGCCAAGCCCCAGGCCCAATACGATAACGACTTCGAGCACTGCCCAACGTCGCGATGAAATCGTTGCGTCGGTCATCGCACTAACCGCGCTTTCGCTGAACGTGCCAAGGCTCGTAGATGAAGGGCCAGATCGGCAGGGAAATCTGCAACTCTAGCTGCGACGTAATCTTCGCCACTTGACCCAAATGGCACAACAACGCGAACCTGATAGCCAGCTTC
>CAMQXE010000191.1 GCA_947038745.1 uncultured Propionibacteriaceae bacterium
TCTGGTTCCCCGCTTCACAGAGGTTGGAGGATCGGAAACGAATACAAGCACAGCAAATCCGTCGCGTAGCTATCATGCTGAACCATTGCCAGTTTCCACAGCGATAGTTCAGCCAGCTCCTGCCCCTGAAGCTTTGATCCCCACTAAGCCGGAATCTAGGCCCAGCATTCAAACTACTTCTTCAGTAGCAGTGCAATCCACTCATGAATCTGCAGCCGGAACTCCAGGTGCAATACTTCCTCAAAATGAGGTTCAAAATGTTGCTGCTGCAAGCAAACCTTCAGCTCTAGATCGCCTACTTGCTACTGGATCACCGCTAGAGCAAGGAGCAACCGTTGTTCTTTTCCTTGCTGCTGCAGGCGGGGCTGCCGCTGTTCTTCGAACAGTAAAGAAGAGCTAACACCACATGATGGCTCCTCAAGCCACAGCTTAAGGAGCCATCATCTTTTGGTTTATTAGTAGGTCGTTAGACCATGAGCACGGAACTGCTCACGAACCCGCTCCACAAGATCATTGGTCGGAGTGGGGGTATCTTTTAGCTGATATTCCAGCCCCAGACTCTCCCACTTATCGCGCCCCATCTGGTGGAATGGCAGTACTTCTACCCTGCTGACGGTGCTAAGACTTGCGGCTGCTGTTGCAACCGCCTCTACGTTCTCTACCGAATCATTAAGGCCAGGAACACAGACAAAGCGGATCCAAATCTCGATGCCATGTTCTGCTAGACGCTGGCCAAAAGCCAAAGTCGGAGCTAGCTCAACGTTAGTTACGTCGCGATATACATCAGACAAACCAGACTTAAGATCTAGCAACACCAGATCGATGTCTTCTAACATCTCGTCAGTCACATTTGCACCGAGGAAACCTGATGTGTCAATGGCGGTATGAATGTCTTGCTCTTTGGCACGACGCAACAGCTTTGCCACAAATTTTGGCTGCTGTAGTGGTTCTCCGCCGCTCAGCGTCAAACCACCACGAGTTGCTTTGAAGATACCTCGATAACGCATCATGCGCGCAGTAATATCGTCAAGCGTAACTACACTGCCCTTACCCGCAAACATAGTGTCTGGGTTGTGGCAGAACTGGCACCGCAACGGACAACCAGAGAAGAACACGGTTAGCCGTGATCCCGGACCATCTACAGCGGTCACAAGCTCCCAAGAATGAATCGTGGCGAGCTCCCCTTCACGGAAACCAGCATGCTGGTCAGCTCGTGTACGGGATAACTCGCCATCGATGAGGCTGAGCCCGGCAATACCGTTTCCTACCGATCGATGACGTTCTTCGCCATCGACCGGTAGGGGCCGGTACTCGCCAGAGACTCCGTCTCCGGCCACCAAATTAGGCTGCCTGGTGGAAGGTGCGGGCAAGAACGTCGCGCTGCTGGTCCTTGGTCAGCTTGACGAAGTTCACAGCGTAGCCAGAAACGCGAACGGTCAGGCTCGGGTACTTCTCCGGGTTCGCCATCGCGTCTTCAAGGGTTTCGCGGTTAAGTACATTGATGTTGGCGTGGAACAGGCCCGGACGATGCCCGCGCTCTTCACGGTTTGCCTTCATCGCAGCAACACGCTCTTCGTAAGTCTTTACGCTCATGGGTTTCTCCTTCTTTTTCTCAGGGATTAGCAGCTAGGAACGAAACCGCCGTCGAGCAGACCAACAAGGTTGGCTACCTGCTCTTCCTTGGTACGGCCAAGCCCACTCGGGGTGATCGTATTGGTCAGCGAGATACCGTCGAGGGCATCGTCGTAATCAAGCTTGCCCACAGACAGCATTGACGCAAGCATGCCATGGCTGTCCATTCCGTTCTCCGGGTTAGCACCAGGAGCAAACGGCGTGCCCTTGGCATGGCCTGACGGGAATGCCCCCGTTGCCTTGCCATAGACAACATTTGACGTGATAGTAAGTACCGACTGAGTCGGAACTGCATCACGATACATCGGGATCGCACGGATCTTATCCATCACCGTATGAACCACCGCTGCTGCAATTTCATCAGCGCGATCATCATCGTTACCGTAGAGCGGGAAGTCACCCTCGGTGACGTAATCTACGACCAAGCCAGTTTCGTCACGAACCGGGGTCACCTTCGCATACTTGATCGCCGATAGCGAGTCCGCAACGATGGAGAGGCCAGCAATACCGCAGCCCATGGTCCGAACGATATCAGCATCATGTAGCGCCATTTCGATCGATTCGTAGGCGTAACGGTCGTGGCTGTAATGAATGATATTTAGTGCCTCTACGTAAGTACCAACGACCCAGTCAAGCATGTGCTCGTACTTATTCCAGATGTCATCAAAATCAAGCGGAGCATCGCCCTTTACTGGCTCATAGCCTTCAACGATCTGCTTGCCGCTCATCTCATCACGGCCACCGTTGATTGCGTAAAGCAACGACTTCGCAGCATTTACACGTGCGCCGAAGAACTGCATCTGCTTACCAACACGCATTGGAGAAACGCAGCATGCAATGGCAGCATCATCACCCCAGTGGCTACGAATTGGACCATCAGACTCATATTGAATCGATGAAGTCTCAATCGAAATTGCAGCACAGAAATCCTTGTAGCCATCTGGCAATGCCGGATCCCAGAAGATCGTAATATTCGGCTCTGGAGCCGGGCCCAGATTGCGTAGCGTCTGGAGCAAACGGAATGCCGTCTTAGTCACCATATGACGGCCATCATCGCCCATGCCAGCGTCTGACCAGGTGGCCCAGTATGGGTCACCTGAGAAGATCTGATCGTAATCAATGGTACGCAAGAAGCGGACGATACGTAGCTTGATCACTAGCGCGTCGATGATCTCCTGGGCACCTTCTTCAGTCAGGGTGCCGTTGGCAAGGTCACGCTCGAAGTAGACATCAAGGAAGGCAGAAAGGCGACCGATTGACATAGCCGCACCGTCTTGGGACTTCACAGATGCCAGGTAACCGAAGTATGTCCACTGCACTGCTTCTTTAGCAGTCGTTGCCGGGCCTGAGATATCAAAGCCATAGAGACTTGCCATCCGCTTGAGCTTCTTGAGCGCCTTAATCTGCTCAGAATGCTCTTCGCGGTAGCGCGCCCAATTCTCAGAGAATGGCTGGCCAACAACAGCATCAAGATCTTTCTTCTTCTCTTCGATGAGGAAGTCCACACCGTAGAGCGCAACGCGACGGTAGTCACCGATGATGCGGCCACGACCGTAGGCATCAGGAAGACCAGTAATGATGTGTGACGAACGCGCCGCACGGATACGTGGGGTGTAGATATCAAAAACACCCTCATTATGGGTTTTGCGGTACTTAGTGAAGATGTCCTTAATCTGCTGGTCAGCTTCGAGGCCCGCCTCGTTAATAGCCGTTTCCACCATGCGCCAGCCACCATTGGGCATCATGGCACGCTTTAGCGGAACATCCGTCTGGAGACCGACGATGACATCATCATCAGTACTGATGTACCCAGCAGGGAATGCAT
>CAMQXE010000192.1 GCA_947038745.1 uncultured Propionibacteriaceae bacterium
ATCCGACCAACGAGTCTATGCCGAACCACATCCCGGTTGGTGAGCTGACAAAAGGCGATGTCAGAGACGCCGTCCAAGATGGACATGACTTCACGTAGCCCTGAGCGCTGTCCGCCTGGAAGATCAATTTGAGTAACATCGCCGGTGACAACCATCTTTGAGCCAAAACCTAGCCGGATCAGAAACATCTTCATCTGTTCGGCGCTGGTGTTTTGGGCTTCGTCCAAGATGATGAAGGCATCGTTGAGCGTCCTGCCACGCATATAGGCCAGAGGCGCAACTTCGATGATTCCCGAGGTCAATAAGCGCGGCACTGCATCAGGATCGATCATGTCGTGTAGCGCGTCATAGAGCGGGCGCAAATATGGATCGATCTTGTCGTGTAGCGTTCCGGGAAGGAAGCCTAGATGTTCGCCCGCTTCAATTGCAGGACGGGTCAAGACGATGCGATTAACCTGCTTAGCTTGCAGCGCTGCCACCGCCATTGCCATTGCCAGATAGGTTTTACCGGTACCAGCAGGACCGATGCCAAAGACCACAGTATTGGCGTCAATCGCATCAACATAGTGCTTCTGATTCAAGGTTTTAGGTCGAATATTCTTGCCCCGATTAGACACGATGTTATGCGTGAGAATCTCAGCAGGGCTGAACTCAGCATCCGGGTCCATGCCGGCGATACGTTCGACGTCGGCTGTATTCAACCCATGCCCGGTTCTGACGATGGTAATCATCTCGGTGAGCACTGCACAACCATGATCGACGTCTTGAGCCGCGCCGGTAAAGGTCACCTCGTTGCCACGCGCGTGTACGTTTGCGGACAACTCGCGCTCAAGAATCTTGATGAACTCGTCAAGTGGCCCGTAAACAGACACTGTAGGAATAGACGCCGGTACCGTTATCGTGCGGCAAGCCCCGGCGGTACTGTGAGACTCAGTCAGGTAAACCCCTCCAAAATTGTGTGACCCCAGTCTACGCTGGTATACGCGTTTCTACCCAGCAAGAAGTGTCCTGTCCAAGGCAGCTTTGCTCTGTTGCCTGTCTAAAGCGATAAATCTTCTATCACTCCTCATCAGTATCCAGAGCAAAGCGACCAGTAGCGGCTATTGCTGTTCAGCAAACCGATCTGTTGCCACGAGTTCTGAAGTAATCATCGGTTCATAAGCGCTATGCCCGGCCAAGACGATCCGGAAATCAGCCTCGGGTAATGCCTTATGCAGATCCCAGGCAGTACGCACCGGACAGCATGTGTCATACCGGCCCTGCACAATCACAGTGGGGATATGAGCGATCTTATGTGCCTCTTCTATCAGCTGGCCTTCACGCAACCAACCAGCATGATGGAAGTAGTGGTTCTCAATCCGAGCGAAAGCTAAGGCAAACCCAGGAACGCTATAGGCCGCTAGCTGCTCTTCATCGACGATCAGTGTCGTCGTTGCGCCTTCCCATGTTGTCCAGGCCACACCAGCGCGACCTGCAGCATCATGGTCATTGCCAAACAGAATCTCGTTGTAACGCGCAATGCGATCTCCGGTGAAGCCCTCACCTAGCGGTTCGCTGTAGAGCTCCCAGCGATCAGGATGGATAAAGTCTGCACCTGGGCCGTTGTAGTACCAATCGAGTTCTGCACGACGCAAAGTGAAGATCCCTCGCAGGACTAATTCCGTGACACGTTCTGGGTGCTTCTGCGCATAGGCCAACGCCAGCGACGAACCCCAAGAACCACCAAATACCTGCCAGCGTTCTAGCCCTAGATGCTGACGTAGCTTCTCCATATCGCCAACAAGATGCCAGGTGGTGTTGGTAGACATATCGATGCCAGGAGTTGAAGCATGAGGAATTGATTTACCACAACCACGCTGATCAAAAAGGATGATCTGATATTTCTCTGGGTTCCAGAACCGTCTCTGAGTTGGGCCAGTACCACCACCAGGACCGCCATGAAGAAATACAGCCGGTTTGCCCTCCGGATTACCTGAGACCTCGTAATAGATCTGCTGACCATCGCCGACGTCAAGTAAGCCAGAAATATATGGCTCAATCTCAGGGTATAGCTCACGCTCTGGCTGGAGTGGATTAGTCGCCATCTCGTCCTCATATCGCTGCGGTATATATGCGACTGCTGTCACATAATCCTATCTTGCCTGATCTGACGCTTGGCCGCAGGCGTGACACTCACGACGATCTGGGGTTCCAGCCGAGCACTTACTACCGTGCTGGAGGTTGAAGATAGCCGTCCTTGATCGCTTCACGCATGACGCTGGTCGCGCCCGAGACATCTCGCCCCAGTGCTACATAGCGAGCAGCGATACGGTTGAAATAGGTCGCCACTGTACTCGCCTCAACAGGTGGATTCATCTGCGAGCCAATGGCCTTCTTCGGAACTCCAGCAGCAAGGAGCTTCAATGCTTCTTGCTCGCGTGAAGTCAATTGAGGAGCCACAAGTTGATCCGTAGCCAAGATGAATGCCAGATCAGAGCTGACGGCAAAATCACCATTAGCTACATCTTTTATCGATTCCACAAGTGTGGCTGGTGGATCTGATTTCAGGGCTACCCCACCGGCACCTGCAGCAATCGCACGCCGGATCGGCACCGGAGTCACATTCGAGGTATAAATAAGAAAGGCGCGAGCATACGGGCGTAAGGCATCAATAGCAGTCTCGACGATAATGCCTTCGGCAAGATTGAGATCGAGTAAACAGACATCAACCGGGCCAACCTGCTGCAGCTTAGTGACGAGTTCTTCTACGCTAGCGCCAAGTGCAGCTACAACCATCTCAGGTGCTTGCTCCGCAAGTAATGAGCGGACCCCGAGCAGCACAATATCGTGATCATCGAGAGCAGCAAGACGAAGCTCTTGTGACATCGGCATTATTACCTTCCTCCCTAAGCGTTATACATCAACAAGTGCTGCCGGCAGTGACCACGTAGAGAACTCATCATTCACAGACACAGCTGCCCCCATAGGAAGCCCAGATAGCGGAACTTCAAGCGCCGGAACCGCAAGCAATGACACTTGTCCATCACTAATGGATACGGTTAATCGGCCAATAGTATTACCTTCTGCAGCCGATAATAATGTGCTGATCACTGCCCCGTTAGCACTTAGCTGCTCTAACGTCAGATTGAGCGTAATCTGCCAACCGTCCTCACGTAACCGCCATAAGATCAGTGATAGTTCGCCAGGAACTGCCCCGTGAAGATGCAATTCATCGCAAAGCTAGCTCGAATAGATCAGCACGCTGCTTAACTGACTCATCATCTGCAGCAAGCTCGCCATATGCGATCCGGCGCAAAAAAGCATTTACTGGGTTCAATCGACGTACCCGCTCCTGGGCTTCCAACGACACCAACGCAGCCTGCTTACGGTTAGCCCGTTCATGATCTTGCTGCGACGTCGATTGCGCATCCTCGCCAATACCATCAACTACGAAGCGCAAGG
>CAMQXE010000193.1 GCA_947038745.1 uncultured Propionibacteriaceae bacterium
AGGCTGAGCGCAACGCTCAGTTCGTCGAGCGGTCCGCTCAGCTTGCGACGTTGGCTCAGCGTCCGCCGATGAGCGTTGCTGAGGCTAAGGCATTCCTCGGTATCCGCGCATAGTCCATTAGAGTGGGTGTGAGTCACGGCAGCGTCCTGGCTCACCACCTGCTGCTTTATCTCTAGGGAGCTACTTATGTCCGAAAGTATTGAATTAGCCCCAACAGAGCCAGTTCAGGTTCCGCTTGCGATCTTTTTCGACGGTGACGGCACCTTATGGGATTTTCACAAGATCATGCTGAAGGGCATGTATGCAGCCCGCGAATTATTGGCGGCACGAACCGGCGTGGTGACCAGCATTGAAGCGATGCTCGAAGATCGCGACGTTGCCGCCGCCGCGTTAGCAGACAAAACCGTCACGCTCATCGATGTTCGTCGTGAAGGCTTTGCCACGACAGCGCACCGCCTAGGGGTGTATTCGGCGGCGCTTGTTGAAGAGCTGACCGCGACGTTCCTTGCTGCCCGGGACAAAGAAACGGGGCTTTTCGACGATACTCGCGAAGCACTCACCCGACTAGGTGCTCAGGTGCCGTTGGGGTATCTGAGCAACGGCAATTCGCACCCACAACAGCGGGGCTTGGCCGAGATCTTTAGCGCTGTCGTCATGGCTGAAGACGTCGGCATTGCGAAACCGCACGCGGGTATCTTTGCGGCAGCAGAAGCGGCATTACCCGCAGAGCGCTATATCCTCGTGGGGGATTCGCTGGCCGATGATGTTGAGGGAGCGAATGCTGCTGGATGGACGTCAATCTTGATCGACCATGAAGATCGCTACGCGGAAATCCCGCAGACGTCAGCACAACCGCATTACCGCACGACGTCGTTGCTGGGCGTAGTTGAGCTGGTGGGCGAGTAAAACTCACCAGCCATTCTGGTGTACCGCGTAGACTTAGCTCATGTTTGAAATCCCGGAGCACCTCTCGAAGAATCTTGTTGGCGTCGCATGGATGATCGGGCATTGGTCTGGTCAGGGGACGGGCAAGCGTCCTGGCTCGGAGGAAGAGTTCACCTACGGCCAAGACCTTCAATTTAGCGAGAATGGTGGCGATTACCTGTTCTTCGTCTCGCAGCTCCATGAGCTCGACGATGAAGGTAACGCTGTCAAGGAATTAGGCATGGAGTCAGGTTTTTGGCGTCCTGATCTCGATGGGAACGTCGAGGCTGTGATCAGCTCTGCAGACGGCTATGTCGCGAATTGGTACGGCAAGATGGAAGGCGCCAAGATTGAGCTAGTGACAGACTCGGTGATCTGTCCGCAGACGGCCAAGATGCCGTTCATCGGTGGGCAGCGGCTCTATGGGCAGGTTGAGGGCGATTTGCTCTGGACCTTCGATATGGCGACGTCAGATACTGCCTTGGCGCCCTATCTGTGGGCGCGGTTGCAGCGCGCATGAGCCGGGTTCTGTGCGCTGAAGGTATTGACTCAGGCGCAGTTTGGCATCTGGGTGATCCTTTCGCGGAGCAACGCAAGTTAGTTTCTGGCGCTGCCCGGGTGTGCTTGCGTCACTATGACCAAGTGCGAATCAGCGGGCCTGAACGGTTGAGCTGGTTACATGTTTTGACGTCACAGGCTTTTACCGATCTTGCTCCAGGTGTCTGGACTGATGCCCTCATGTTGGATGCGCACGGAAAAATCCGGTGGGGTTTCAGCGGCGTTGATGATGGTGCTGAGTTCCGGTTGCACACCGGGCCAGGCCAGGGCGCGGGTTTGCTTGCGCACTTAGAGCGCATGATCTTCCGGACGCAGGTCGAGGTCGCGGCAGTGACAGGACCATTATCGTGGGGTAGCGATGGCTATGCCTTCACCGATCCAGCACCAGATGCTGAGGCTGGTATGTGGGCTTTCGAGGCGTTAAGGATTGCAGCCGGTGTACCTCGGCCTGGGCTAGATACCGATGAGCGCACTATCCCCAACGAATTGGGGCTGTGGGCGACGGCATTGGGCAAGGGGTGTTATCCCGGCCAGGAGACAGTGGCTCGGACGCATACGTTGGGGCGCCCGCCGCGTCGGCTGATTCGGTTATTGCTCGACGGTTCCGAGGACCGCTTGCCTACGTTAGGTGCAGCGCTCGCGGTGGAGGGAAAAGACCTGGGGCGAGTTGGTTCGTCGGCGCAGCATTGGGAGCTTGGTCCGATTGGGCTTGGGCTGATTAAACGTAATGTCGCGGTGGATTCGGTGGTCATGTCTGACGGTATTGCGGCCACTCAAGAGGCTCTGGTTGATCCCGACGTCGGTCTGCATGTCCGTCCCCGGCTTTAACGCACGACTTACGTGCACACGCACGAGTTAGAACTCGTGCGTGTGCACGTAAGTCGTGCGTTAGCGTAGAAATAGGCGACGAATACCTGCAGGATTTAGGTCAGACCAGGTAACGCGGATAACTCGGTATCCGGCCCGACGTAGCCGATCTTCACGACGCTTCTCCTGGACCAAGGCGTCACGGCCTTGAGCATGGGCATATTTCACCGCACCGTCGAACTCAATTACGGTCCGGTCATTGAGAAAATCGACACGTCCGATGAACCCCTCATCGTCGTAGATTGCTACTTGGCTTTGGGGATAGATCCCGACTTGGCGTAGTTCCCAACGCAGCAACGTCTCCCCGACTGATTCGGACAAAGGATCACACAAAGTGAGCAATTGCTGCGCGCGCTTCACATTGCGGATAAGACCAGTGCTGTTACTTGCTTCGGCAAGCTCGTGGGCAGTAAAGACCTTTTCATGGAGGCAATAATCAGCCGGAACAAGCCCGGCAGGTAGGCCGCAACGAATCGCGACTTGGCAACATGCAACAGCAGGGCTCACCGCAAAAATATCGTCCCACGGTGCTGGTAGACGAAGCAGCGTTCCCAGAGCCGGGGGAGTATGTAAGACAGCAATTTTGCTTTGCGAATCTGGACGATGTCCTGGCGGCAAGGTGAGATGGAGCCGTCGTAGTTCAGCTCGGGCGAGGGGAATACCCCAGGCGGTCAGCGCGCTTTGATCAGAAAGAGCATAGGGCAAGGGCAATGCGCGGGCTGTGGCAACAGCGAAGCGAGCATGTGTCGTCGCTGGTTGCTCTGCGGGGGCGAAGTAGGCTCCGCGATGGGCGCGGATAAGGTCACCGTCGCGCACATATCGCTGGATATCTCGTGGGGAGATGCCATCGTGCAGGAGCAACTCGGTAGTTGTTGCGTGACCAAAAAGTTGGAGGTGGGAGTGCAGCATGTAGCTATCTTGGCTTGTTTGCAGCTCCGTGTAACTAGGTTATCCACAGCTTTTGGCATATTGGTGTTGTCCGTTTGCTTAACGCACGACTTACGCGCATACGCACGAGTTAGAACTCGTGCGTGTGCACGTAAGTCGTGCGTTAAAGGTGACA
>CAMQXE010000194.1 GCA_947038745.1 uncultured Propionibacteriaceae bacterium
CTGCCCCTCAGGGCAGCCCCACTGCTAAGAATTGCGAAAGTATTACTTGACCAGGTGACGGCCAAGGTTGCGGCAACCCGTCCACTTCTGCTTAAGCGCCGCCTTGGGCAACAACGAAGCAGCATGGAAACGCGACGTCATGTGGGTGCGAGCACGCAATGCAGCCTTGGTCCAGCCAAGAGCGCTGAACTCCTTGGCCATCTGCCCAAAGAAAGCGCGCTCCTCATCGAAGCGGGTGCCTTCCAACGCACGCCAGGATGAGTCCGAACCCGAGTGGCGACGGTATTCGAAGGCCGCCACGTCGTCGAGCAGTAGCGCGCCGCCACCCATGATGATGTCGAGGACGAGGCACAGGTCCTGAACGACGTTGTAGCCTTCGCGGAAGTTGTACTTCTTCATGGTCTCGGTACGCCAGCCCAAGCTTGGGAAGTACAGCCAGTCAGCAGCAATCAGGTTTGCAGCAGCTTCTTGACCCTTGAGAATCTTGACGCCACGGCCCTTGGGACGGTAGACACCCTTGATCTTCTCGACCAAGGTGTTCGACGGCGCGCCGAACTCATCAATAACGAAAACGCCAGGCTGGAAAATGTCAGCTTCTGGGTGCTCTGCGGCAGCGTTGGTGAGCCATTCGAGGTAGTTCGGCATCATGATGTCATCAGCGCCCATCACTACGCACAATTCGTTCGTAGCCATCGCCAAGCACTTGCGGTAGTTACCGTTGGCGCCTAGGTTCTTCTCGTTGCGCTCATAGCTGACGCGGTGATCGTTGAGACCAGCAAACCAGCCGGGGATAGAGTCATCCGGGTAGCCATCATCGACGACAATCAGCCGGAAGTCGCTATAGCTCTGACGAAGAACAGACTCAACTGCCAGCTTCATCATGGCGACGTCGCCGTAGTAGGGGAACAATACATCGACGGTCATGAGGTTCCTTCGCGATGGGGTCTTCGGAGTACACCCGCACAGATGCGGATAGTTAGATCTTACCCGCAAGGTTATCCGACACGACTAAGGGCTAGGGAATAACTGTCAATTAGCAGGGCTCCGCAGCAAATCTTTTCAAGGCACCCAGCGCTGATTGCCGTGAAGATACTCATTCCTGTCTCGTGCGATACAGTAGAACGACTTTCCAGGGAGGCTAGCGAAGAATAATGTTTGTCATCTACACGCTCATCATTACTGCGATCTTATTCCTCCCCGGCTATGGATTCGCCAGAGCGCTAGGGCTATCACGCGTCCCATCGCTAGCTGCGGGGCCCGCCATTAGCGTCGGTGTTATTGCAGTGGGTGCAGTCTTACTTGATCTTGTCGGGCTTCCCTTTACTCCGTTGACCACGCTGGTCTTCTTTGTATTAGTCTGTCTGACTTGCTGGCTCTTACGCATTCCCATGCGCCGCTTTGGCTATAAGCGTATGGAAACTCCTACTCCACATTTGGCTACGCTTCTGGGCGCAGCTTTGAGTTGGTTATTGGGGGTGGCAATCGTGGCTCGCGCAGCGCACCGCTTCATGTTCCCGGTTCCTTCAGCTACCGCAGTGTGGGATAGCTACTACCACTTCTCGGCTGTGCAGTGGATCGCTCAGCACCATATGGGTAGCTCGTTAAAGATCCAAGGAGATATGGCTGGGATCGTTACCTTCTATCCCAGCGGATTCCACGACACCACAGCGCTCGCTTTGATGATCGTGCCCAGTAACAACGCCACTATCGCGCTACTCGCATCTGTTTTGGCTTTTGCCGTGGTCTGGATCACCGGTTGCCTTGCTCTAGTTCGAGTCATTTTTGGTCGCCGCCCCATCACTTTGGCCTTCGCTGGGCCTCTTACCCTAGCCTTCCCCGCATTTCCACTTCAGCTACCTACCGTATGGCCGCTATATGCCAACTACTGTGGATTGGCGATGGCCCCAGGCGTCTTAGCCTGCGTCGTCGTTGTTTGCGGCCTTGCTAAAGATATGCCTAAGCTGCCACTAATCACTGCTACCTTGCCGGGGCTAATCGCCATGGCAGGCGTTGGCTTCGGTCACCCAAACTCCGCTATCGGAATGCTGCTCCTTGCCTGCGTCATCGTCGGAATCTGGCTAGTACAAGCACTGCGTGAAGCAAAAACCACTGGCACCTCTACCCGGCTTACCTGGATACTAGCCAGCCTGGTATTTGGCGTGACATTTGTACTCTGGGTAGTTGTGCGACCACGAGCCAGCGACGTAAAACATTTGATCTGGATGCCGCTAAGCAAAGACAGCTTGCAGCACCTTGTCATGTTTTCTGGTGTGCGCAATGGCCCCTATGCCGCCACAGCAGCGATCCTTACTGTGCTTGGCATCTGGGTCAGTATTGTGCGCAAAGAGTTCCGCTGGCTGCTTGCCGTCTATGGCGTTGGGCTAGCTATCCTCTTGCTCACCACTTTTGTTCCTACCGGCTGGCTTCATGACACCTTTACCGGTACTTGGTACTCCGACCCCTACCGTGTCGCTGCGCAGCTCGTCTTGGTTTCCTATCTCATTGCTGTCTACGGTATCGACAGGCTCATCACACCCCCAGACTTCCGCCGCAAACTGATCGCAGGCTTCATGAGTCTAGCCCTGGGGTATTTTGTACTCACCGACGCCGCCACCAACGACGTCTTACAACAGGGCTGGTGGCTCCACCACGGTGGCCCTGTCAACATAGAGAAAAGCCGTATTTTCCAGCGCCTGAACGATAAAATCCCCGAGGGTACCAAGATCGCAGCCGTCCCCTTCAACGGCAGCGGTATGGCCTATGCCTGGACTGGGCATCCGGTGATGATCCCCGCCACATATTTCGGTAAAGACCCCCTTGTTCTCGATGTTATGGAAAACCTTAAGTACGCATCCTCCATACCCAGCGTTTGCGATTCAGTACGCACATTAGACTTGCACTACGTACTCGACTTCGGCAGCCCCCTCATGGCAGTCGAAGCCCAAGAAATGGCAGGTATGTTCGGCTTTGAAGATGCTTCTGGTTTCACAGAGCTCGACCGTGAAGGCGACTACGGGCTCTACCGAATAGACGTCTGCTGGAACTAACCCGCCTTCATCCGCGGCTGAGAGACTAGGCCTTTCATGATTCCCGGTTGCCCTGCCCACGAGGCAGCGATAAAGCGCCAACAGCGCACCTTCATGCCTGAGATCCAAGCATTACGTGCCATCGCTGTTGGCCTAGTTGTGGTCTTCCATGCGTGGCCTCACAAAGGCATGGTGAGCGGTTTCGTTGGGGTCGATGCTTTCTTCGTGATTTCTGGATACCTCATCACAGCGCACCTCTTACGTGAAGTTGAGCGAACCGGAACCGTGCGGCTGCTCTCCTTTTACGCCCGCCGCATGCGACGTCTTCTTCCTGCCAG
>CAMQXE010000195.1 GCA_947038745.1 uncultured Propionibacteriaceae bacterium
GACCTCCTCCAGACACGTTTTTCTGGTGCAGGGCCACTGGCGGGACATGCTGTGGGAAACCTCCTACTAGCTGGCGCCTGGCAGGCCTATAGCAATGATCCAGTTCGAGGATTGCGCGCGCTCGGACGGCTTATAGGTGCCCGCGGTGACGTCTTGCCGATGTCTGCGATTCCCCTGGAAATTGAGGCAGAAGTTCTTGGGGACGACCCACTCTTGCCAGATGAGGTTCAGCTCCTTCACGGCCAAGTTGTTGTCGCTGAAACCCGTGGCGAAGTTCGTACAGTCAGACTAATTCCTGGAAACCCACCGGCAGCCCCGGAAGCGGTTGAAGCTATCAAAACTGCTGATTGGGTAGTGCTAGGCCCTGGATCTTGGTTTTCTTCAGTGATTCCGCATTTGTGTGTCCCACAGCTACAACAAGCTCTCATTGCCACTACTGCGAAACGTATTCTTACCTTGAATCTGGAGCCGGTTGAGGAGACAGAAGGCTTTACCGCCGCTCGTCATATTGAGCTTCTAGCTGAACACGCACCAACGCTTCGACTGGACTATGTCATTGCAGATCATCAGCAATTTGCCGGGCGAGATAAACATTTACGTCGTTATGCAGCAGCGCTGGGGGCAGAACTCATCTTGTCTGATATTGCAGTTAGAGATGGTTCTGCACGACATGATCCGCTACGTCTGGGATCGGTGTATGCCGAAGTTATGGGTATCTAACTACACAAAATAATGCAGGATCGCAGGCCCTAAAAGACCCGCAATCCTGCATTATTGCTAGAGAAAACCTACTGAGCGATCTCTGCCAGAGTTTCAGCGACAGCATCAGCAACGGCAATGCTACGACGCTGACCAGTCTTACGATCCTTCAACTCGACAGTGCCTTCAGCAAGCCCCTTGCCGATGATGAGAATGGTGGGGACACCAATAAGCTCGGCATCGTTGAACTTGACCCCGGGGGAGACCTTCGGTCGGTCGTCATAGATCACTGCAACGCCTTGGCCTTGGAGCGCCTCAGCGATCCGGGTGGCCTCATCGTAGATCGCTTGGTCTTTGCCTGCAGCAACGATATAGACGTCCGCAGGAGCGACATTACGTGGCCAGCAAAGACCTGAATCATCAAGGTTGGCCTCAGCAAGTGCGCCTACTGCACGAGAAACGCCGACACCGTAGGAGCCCATAGTGACGGTGACTAGTTTGCCGTTCTCGTCGAGCACCTTGAGACCTAACGCTTCCGCATATTTGCGGCCCAACTGGAAGATATGGCCCATTTCGATCCCGCGCGCGGTGTGGAGGGCGCCATGTCCTGTTGGGGAAGCATCTCCGTCGCGAACCTCGGCAGCCTGGATCAGGCCATCGGCGGTGAAATCACGGCCATTGACGAGATTCATAACGTGGACGTCGATCTTGTTTGCGCCGGTGACCCATGCGGAACCTTCAGCAACGGCTGGATCAAGGAGATAACGGATTCCAGATTCAGACGTAGTGCCTAGAACATGTGGACCGATAAAGCCCCTAACTAGCTGGGGGTACTTCTCAAAATCAGCCGCGCTGAACTCTGAGACCTCGGCAGGCGCAACAGCAACTTCTAGACGCTTTTCATCGACCTGGCGATCTCCAGGTAGGCCGATTACCAACGGTTCGCGCTTTCCGTCGGGGTATTCCAGCATGACGACGACATTCTTCAATGTGTCAGAGGCCTGCCAAGGGCGATCCTCGCGGGGAGCGACCTCATTCAGCATGGCAACGAGTGCGTCGATGCTGCCTGCATTAGGTGTGGCAACCTCGCTGGGGGCAGGGGTATTCGAGGCATCAACGGGAGCAGCCTGTGGGAAGACCACGGCCTCTACGTTGGCGGCATAGCCGGACTCGTCGCGAACGAAAGTGTCCTCTCCGTTGGGAGAGATTACGAGGAACTCCTCCGAAGCAGAGCCGCCCATGGCACCAGCATTAGCCTTGACGATGACGTATTCAAACCCGAGACGTTCAAAAATCTTGATGTAAGCATCGCGATGAGCGTGATATGACGCCTCAAGGCCTTCGTCGGTGACATCAAAGGAGTATGAATCTTTCATGACGAACTCGCGCCCGCGAAGCACGCCAGCACGGGGACGCGCCTCGTCGCGGTATTTGGTCTGGATCTGGTAGATCGACAGCGGGAGGTCTTTGTAGGAGGTGAAAAGGTCCTTTGCGGCGAGGGTGAACATCTCCTCGTGGGTGGGGCCGAGCAGCATGTCTGCGCCCTTGCGATCCTTCAGGCGGAATAGACCGTCGGCGAACTCTGTCCAACGATTCGTAGCCTCATACGGCTCACGAGGTAGCAACGCGGGGAAAAGGAGTTCCTGAGATATTTTATCCATCTCTTCGCGGACAACGCCTTCGACTTTGCGTAGTACCCGCAAGCCCAGCGGTAACCAGGTGTAAACACCCGGCGCAACGCGGCGGATGTACCCGGCGCGCACCAGAAGTTTATGGCCGGGCAATTCCGCGTCGGCCGGGTCCTCGCGCAACGTCCGCAGGAACGAGTGGGACAAGCGCATGATAGAACCGGACACGGTGATTTCTCCTCAGTAGAAGTTTGCTGGTTCAGAATATCGTGCTGGGCCTACTAGCAGCGCTTGCGTCCGTTACGGGGAAGGCCCAAAGCGAGATATTTGTGAATGTGATTGTTACTAGAGGTATTCGTGAAGTTTATGCGCGAGCGCCTAACAAGGACTGCCAATCGCTGGTTGCCGGCGGCGAAAGTAGGTCGCGCCTTGCGGACCAGGACGGAGTGGCGCTTAGCCCAGTATTGCCGTATCCGACATGGCGCTTACCGAAGCGGGCATCTATGTGAGTCAAGGTTTGGGTCAAGGCTAGGGGGATTGCTGCTTCTACGACAGAGTCAGTTGAAGCGGCGGGGGATAAACCTGTAACGAAAATGCCGGCACGGTTGTAGCGCGCTGATGCAGGAGCTTCGTGGCTAAGACGATGCACTGCTTTAGCTAAAAGATAGGGATCATTGCTGGCCGGTAGCAGAGCGGCAGTTATCGAACAGTGCAGGGGATTTGTGCCGAACGCTGATGAGGAGCAACTTGCGGTCACCGATTCGGCAACGAGATCTAAAGCGCGCATCCGCTGAGTCAGATGAGTGGCATAGTCAAGCAAAACTTCGCTGAGCTGCTCGCGGGCTATCGGGTGGCCCAACATTCGGGAATACATCAAGCTCTGTTGTGCTTGGCTGCCTTCTCCGTAAGGGATACAGGGCATTCCATTGAGCTCGCGGACTGTTCGTTCGAGAGTGATTCCGAATCGTCGTCGGATCAGAAGTGGATCGGCCTGGGCTAGATCGGCAGCAGTCCGTATTCGTAGGGCCGATAT
>CAMQXE010000196.1 GCA_947038745.1 uncultured Propionibacteriaceae bacterium
CCGGTGCCATGTTGCAGAATGGTTCGCTCATTCCTGACATCAAAGTTAAGACGTTGCTGAGTCTCTATCACGGTATCTGTGCTCATCCACTTGCTCTAGAACAGATACGCGACAAGGCACAGCTAGGCGAAATCTGGCAATCTACAATCGGCAAACTTTCAGGCGGGCAACAGCAACGAGTACGGCTTGCATTAGCCTTGCTCGCAGATCCGCAGTTGATCATCCTCGACGAACCTACCGTCGGTATTGATGTTGAAGGACGACGTGCATTCTGGGCCACGATGCGTGACTTTGCCGACGGTGGCCGCACCATCATCTTCGCTACGCACTATCTCGATGAAGCCGACGAATTTGCTAGCCGAGTCGTCATGATGAGCCATGGAGAGATCGTTGCAGATGGTTCAAGCACGCAGATTAAACAAGCCCTGGGTGGGCGCAAAGTGAGCTTCAACGCCACCATCGAAAGAGACTGGTCAATCTTGCCCGGGGCTACCACAGCCGCAGTCCGAGGCTCTCGCACCACAATCTGGACCACACAATCGGACGACTGCTTACGAATGCTGCTGGGCTACCCAGATATCAGTGAACTAGAAGTGGCTACACCATCTCTTGAAGACGCTTTCATTAAACTCACACGCCGCTAAGGATTTCTTTCTATGGCTATCGCAACTACCACGACGACTATGTCAAGAACCACCAGCTATACCGGGTGGAGTATCTGGATCATGTTGTCCAATATCTACTATCAGATATTCACTGTACTTTTGCCATTGATGATCTTTCTGGTTATGCAGAGCACCTATGCAACTGGTCCTGAAGCAACCCAGATCCGAAGATTCATGATGGTTTCAATGGCTGCTTATGGTGGCTTGGGGGCTGCCTTGAACTCAGGCTCACTAATTCAGACGGAACGAGCGTCGGGGTGGTCTCGGCAGATGATGATCTCAGCGCTACGCCCGCATGAATTCATCATCGGGAAAATTGTGACTGCGCTCGTCGCTATCGTGCCAGCTCTCCTTGCGGTCTATTGGGCAGGACTATTGCTTGATAGTGAGGTGAGTGCGGCAGAGTTTGTGGCGTCATTGGGGCTGCTCCTGATAGGCCTTCTCCCGATGATCATCTTGGGGTTAGCTATTGCTCTCGTGTTCAAACCGGTAGCAGTACAGGCAGCAACCACGCTGATTATCATGGTGCTTTCTATGCTGGGTGGGTTATGGGTGCCTTTATCATTTTTCCCACATTGGGTACAAAGCCTAGGTGAATTTCTTCCGTCATATTGGATTGGTGAACTTGGACGCTATCCGCTTCAATCAGGACAGGCATTTCCCTGTATCGGGTTAGCCGTGATTGTAGGTTGGGCGGGAGCCAGTATCGCGGTTGCCGTGGTTGCATATAACCATGCAGCTCGAACATCTCCACGCTAGTAGGGTAAGTATCAGGGGAGGAACATGGTGAGCAAACGATGGCATGATGGAGCTAATGACGCAAATGGGCGCTGGTCGTCCCCGGTTTATCCGAAGCAATTCGCTCACTTGCCCTGGTACGTCCGGATGGTTAAGCAAGGGCTGCTGCAATGCCTTCCGGCACTAGTATTTCTAGGAATCCCAGGCTATTCGTTGCTGAGATCATCCGCTTCGCCATCAGGAAAAGCTCTCAGCGGCGGGTTGTTATTCCTATTGGCTGTGCTCTACCTAGGCATTTCCCACGCAGTTGAGTGGAGATTCTGTATCCGTATTGTGTACCTTCTGGCATTAATTTTGGCTGATATTTGTTTCAGCCTTTCTATTGGTGCACCACGGGAATGTGTTTACTATAGTTTCTACCTGGCAGTGGGTATTGCGCTTTTGCTGCCCTATGATCTGGCTATTTACGCCATGGCGTTGCTACTGATCTGCTTAATTATCACAGCGGCCAACTCGCCAGTCGATATTTTTGGACTAGGAATGGCTTGCGGGGCAGCTTTAGTGGGCTACTCATTGATTAACAACTTGGAACAGTATCGACGTCGTGAAGTGAAAGCACAAGAGGATGAGCGTAATGCGAGTCTTGCTATTGCCTTGGAGCGTGAGCGTATCGGTCGTGATCTTCATGATATTTTGGGGCATTCTTTGACCGCTATCGTGGTCAAAGCTGACCTGGCTGAACGTCTGGTACTTAAGGATGCGCATCGAGCCATGGCAGAAATTCAGGAACTGCGCGACATTTCCCGCCAGGCTCTAGCAGATGTTCGTTCGACTGCATCGGGGCTGCACCAGGTGCGTCTCGCAAGCGAGTTAGCCAGCGCGCTTAGTGTTTTATCAGCAGCAGGAATCGTGTGTGTTGCGCCGTCGGCGGTTCCAGTTTTCGATGATGAGATATCAAAACAACTTGGTTACGTGCTACGTGAATGTGTGACGAATATGGTGCGGCATTCAGCAGCAACTCGATGTGAGATAAAGATTACCGAGCAGTTATTTCAGATAAGCGACAACGGGCACGGCATGAGAGGTAGCGAAGGCGCTGGAATGGCAGGTATCCGGCGGCGCGCTGAGCAGTGGGGCGAGCTTGTTATCGATACTTGCCCGACGGGAACTACTACGACGATTCGGAAGAGAGCTACATGATTCGGATCGTGATTGCTGACGATCAAGCGCTAATTCGTACAGCATTGGTATCGATGTTGAGCTTAGAAGATGACCTTGATGTAGTGGGGCAGGCAGGTACTACTGCAGCGGTGGTAGCACTTGCGGAATCGCTCACGCCAGATGTTGTAATCATGGATGTGCAGATGCCAGACGATGGTGGCCCAAAGGACGGCATCGCGGCGACGGCTGCGATCCTGTCTGTCTCGCCGCAAACGCGGGTTATCGTTGTGACGACATTTGGTCGTCCTGGTTATCTGCGACGTGCAATGGAGGCTGGCGCGGTCGGGTTTATCGTCAAAGACGCTCCTGCCGATCGACTCATTGATGGGATTCGTCGGGTGGCACAGGGTTTGCGAGTTGTTGATCCGGAACTGGCGGTGGCAAGTCTGTCTATTGGCCCTAGTCCGCTTAGCGCGAAAGAAACGGAGGTGCTGCGGGCTTGCGAAACAGGGGCATCGACGGCGGCGGTTGCAGCCAAGCTCTATCTCTCCGAGGGGACCGTGAGGAACTATCTCTCCGCAGCCATTGGTAAGGTCGGAGCCACTAATCGAGCTGAGGCTATTCGGGTTGCTACAGATAACGGCTGGCTTTAGTGGGAAGTACGGCTAACGAAATAATCTGATGGGTCTACCCTTCTTTAACGCACGAGTTGCGCACACACGCACGAGGTAGAACTCGTGCGTGTGCGCGCAACTCGTGCGTTAAGCGTC
>CAMQXE010000197.1 GCA_947038745.1 uncultured Propionibacteriaceae bacterium
GCTTGCTGACCAGATCCGTGAGGTAGTGGCTCGCTACATCGAGCTACGGCTTAAGGACCCAAGAATCGGATTTGTGACGATCACAGATGTTCGTCTAACCGGCGATAATCGCGATGCCACAATTTTCTACACGGTTTATGGTTCTGCTGAGGAGTTTGCCGATACCACGGCTGCTCTCAACGATGCCAAGGGCCAGATCCGTAGCGCTGTGGGGCAAAAACTTGGAATGAAGTTCACGCCGTCGATCAGCTTCATGGCTGATGCCATTCCGGAGTCGAGCAAGGTCATTGATGATCTCTTGGCAAAGGCAAAAGAAGCTGATGCGATGGTAGCCAAGGCAGCAGAAGGCAAAGAATTTGCTGGTGAAGCCGACCCATACAAGCACGATGACGAAGACGATGAGGCTGACTCCGAGTGAGCGATCAGGCTACTGCGCTTTCCAGTGGGCTCGTTATCGTCGATAAGCCCAGCGGGATATCTTCGCATGGGGTTGTTGGTCGAATGCGCCGGCTCTGTCATACCCGCAAGGTAGGACATGCAGGCACGCTCGACCCCATGGCTACCGGGGTATTGCTGGTAGGGGTGAATCGAGCTACTCGGCTGCTAGGGCACTTGGCGTTGCACGATAAACGTTACCTGGCCACGATCCGGCTTGGCGTCGCAACTACTACCGACGATGCTGAGGGTGAAGTAACCCAGGTGCGTTCTGCACTTGGGCTATCGCAGGATCAGATTTGCGATCAGATCGCGGTTCTTACCGGCGAGATCATGCAGGTGCCGACGTCGGTATCTGCAATCAAAGTTAATGGTGAGCGTGCCTACAAGTTGGTCAGGGCAGGGGAGCAGGTTGAGCTTGCTGCCCGCCCGGTGACAGTGTCGCGGTTTGATCTGTGCGAGTTCATTGATCTTGACGTCGATGTGGAATGTAGCTCCGGGACCTATATCCGTGCGCTTGCTCGCGATCTAGGCGCAGCGCTGGAAGTGGGCGGGCATCTCACGGCATTGCGCCGTACCCGAATCGGTAGCTTCGATCTGGATCTACCCCACATTGGCTGGGATGAGTTTACAGATGACACCACCGTGCCCGTTATTCTTCCGATGGGTGATGTTGCTCGGCAGTGTTTTCCTGTCGTTACGCTGAATGCTGACTTTGCTGCTCGCGTAAAGTTTGGGCACACGCTGCCGCTTGAGGTGGAGACTAGCGATGGTGCCACCATCGGCGTACTCAATGATGCGGGGGAGCTATTGGCGCTCTATCGCAAGGATGAGCACGTCATCCGGCCGATGGCTGTGCTGGTTTAGGACAGATAGCAGCGGCTACGATGGTGCGACCCCTTCCAATAAAACACAAGGACTCAGACGTGACCACTGCGCTAGCGATTGGCAACTTTGATGGAGTTCACCGTGGGCATCAGGAGCTACTGCAACGTGCGGCTGCCACTGGTCAGCGTGTTATCGCAGTCACGTTCCGGCCACATCCGATGAACATCATTCGTCCTGATTTGGCGCCTAAGTTACTGGGGAGTTTTGATCAGCGCTGTGCTTTGCTGAGGCAGCATGGTGCTGATGAGGTAGTCGTCATCGATTTTACTGAGGAAGTGGCGCACTGGACTCCGTTGCAGTTCGTGGAGAATGTCCTTGTGCCGCTGTCGCCATCGACGATCGTCGTGGGTGATAACTTCCGTTTCGGGCACCGTGCTGCCGGGGATGTTAATACGCTCCGGGAGCTTTCACGCTGCGAGGTGATTGGGCTACCGCTCGTCCAAATGGGGTCAGCCGAAGTTTCATCAACGGCTATTCGTGAGGCACTGGTCCATGGTGATGTTGATACTGCCGGGGAGCTATTAGGGCGGCTTTACCGTTTTTGTGGAACGGTCGTTACAGGGGATCGGCGTGGGCGTGAATTAGGTTTTCCTACTGCCAATTTACGCGCTGAGGCAACGATGGCAGTGCCAGCCGACGGAGTCTATGCGGGCTGGTTGACTGACCTATCTGATCCTGAAGCTCAGCCAATGGCCAGCGCGATCTCTGTGGGAACGAATCCAACGTTCGCTGGGGAAGAACGGCGGGTGGAGACTTACGTCATTGATAGGCACGATCTGCAACTCTATGACCGTCCAATTGCTGTCGATTTTGCGCATCTGCTTCGCGGGCAGGTCAAGTTCGACGGATTGGCTAGCTTGATTCAACAAATGACTGCCGATGTCCGGCAGGCTAAACATCTCCTTGGTGTTGATTAAGTCGTCCCTCTCCGCCGGTTCTGAGCCTCGCAAAGGTGTCTAGCCGCATAAATAGCCCGATTCTGGGGTGCTCTGGCACAGCTCATGAGTTATCCACAGGGGGTCTGGTGGAAGACACGCTCCGTTAGACAGACTTAGTACGTGGATATGCAGGAATTATCATGGCAAGTCGGCGTGGTCAGAAGGAGCCAACTTTCTTTATCGAAGCGCGAGCTAGCACGAGCATGCGATGAAGGCAGTATTCGTAGGCTGCGGCTTGGATGGTATGCCACCCGAACAGCTAATGATGATGTGGTGCGCGCCGTGTCCCAAGGTGGATGTCTTAGCTGCGTTAGTGCCTTGAAACTATACGGGGTATGGGTGCCGCCGATAGTTGGCCTTCATATCCGCTATTCCCGGCATGTGCTACGAGAAGCACCGGCTCTTGCTGGTTGCGATTATCCCCGGGAACTGCCCGTTGTTGGTCCAGTCGATGAAGCGCCTGTTGCCTGGCGTGGAATCAGAGGATGCGTACCAGACGAAGAGGTAGTAGCAATAACAGACAGCGCATTACGAATGGGGCTTATCGACTCTGTCGATCTAGATATGCTTCCTAGCAATCTCCGCAGTCGTATAGATCCCCGCGCTGATTCTGGGACAGAGAGCTTAACGAGATACCGGTTGCAATCCTTGGGGATTAAGGTTCTACCGCAAGCGGTAATCGCTGGGCTTGGGCGAGTAGACCTGCTGGTGGGGGATCGGCTCATCATTGAATGTGACAGTGTGGCTCATCACACTGGTATCTCGAACTATCGAAATGACAGACGACGCGATCGGGTAGCGTTATCGAAGGGATACTTGGTGATGCGGCTTACCTGGGAGGACGTGATGTTCCACTGGGATGAGGTCCTCGCCGATATCGTGGCAATCGTTCGGGCTGGTCGACATCGACGTTTCAGTAGTTAGCTGTCCCGGGCCTCCCATTCTGAGACAAGCAAAGGTGCGAAAGCGCTGTATATATCCCTAAAACGGGCGGTGAGGGACAGCGCA
>CAMQXE010000198.1 GCA_947038745.1 uncultured Propionibacteriaceae bacterium
TTTGACACAATAACCCCCGATAACGCCCTGCATGCGGTACCTGAACCAGAACCGGTCCAGAGGCAAGACCCGCTTGCAGCGTGACAAAGACCTCATGGGGAAGTCGATTTTGAGCAGCGGTTGCTGCTCGTACCACTGGACAGTGCTGGCGGCGTTGCCCCGCTGTTAGCGATAGCTCCCCCAACCAGCCAGAATCGATATAGTGCTGGATTTCTGGTGTACGGGCTGGGCTTGCCACAAGCAGCGCACAACCATCGATCCCCACGCGCAGACAGCTAATCTCACGGCTATGCGGATACGGCGCATGGGGTTCAGACCAATGATCATCACCGTCGTCGAGTAGCGCTATCAGCCCTAGCTGCGGCAATGGTGCGTAGGTTGCTGCCCGTGTGCCAATAACCACTGTTGCAGTCCCCCGCGCCGCTGCAAGAAAAGCCCGGTAGCGGGCAGCCTCTCCCTGATCATGGGCGAGTATGACGACATGTTCTCTGCCAAAAAGCTGTTCAGCGCGTTTCGCAAGAGCTGTAACTGCACGATGATCAGGAACCAAAAGTAAAGCGCTACGTTGGCTCTGCAAGGTTGCTGCCGTAGCTTGGAGTAACCCTGCTACCCAATCCCCGATAGGTTCTGCTACCGCTGCATAAGTCCAAGCTGCCCGTGGCGATGCACCTCTCGCTAGAGCATCGAGAAAGCTAGTACCCGTTGGATATGACGTCAGTGGGCCGGTGATAGCCGTTGGTACGACGCAAGGTGATGGTTGAGTTACTGCGGCCTTCTCCGTAGTGGCGTGACGCGGCGGGATAGCTAGTCGGACTACATCCGCTGCCGTACCACAGTAGTAGTCCGCAACTGCTCTTAAGAGACTAATAATTCCAGGTGCAAGCACCGGTTCGCAGGAGATGACTTTCTTTACTGGCGCTAGTCGTGCATAGGCACTAGATGTAGCTAGTCCCACGACAAAACCCGATACGAGCCTGCCAGAAAAATTAGCAAGGACTCGGCAACCAACGACACAATCGTCGATCAGAGCTTCGGGAATCTCATAGTCATAGCAGAAGTTCAGATGTGGTAGCGAGACATCGACAAGCACCTGTGCGACATGGCGATTCTCCTCATAGCCAAAGAGCATTTCCTCACTCATAGCCTCAATGGTATGGGCTGGCACTGACAAAACTCATTCGCACAGTAGGCTGTGGCAGTGACTTTGAACTGGCAACCTTCCTCTCCAAACGCTCGTGATCGCCGTCTGCTGCTGCAAATGGGCATGGCGATGGTATCTGGCGGTATGCCGGTCTATGAGGTGGAAGAAGAATTGCGCCGGATCGCTTGGAAGATCGGACATCCCTCCGCCCAAGTGTCAGCGACTCCAACAGCGGTATGGGTGTCCTTGTCCCAGGGAGAAGCCGCCTCTATTGCCGTGATCAAAGGGATGCTACGTCTGGATCAGTCATTCGAGGTCAATATCATTCGGCGCCAACTCTTGGCCGGAACTATCGACCAAGAAACAGCTCTATCCCGGATTGGCAAGGTTCGCAGTCAATCTCCGCACTTGCCCTGGTGGGGATCAGCTATTGGTGCAATTTTCGTCGCTACTGGGCTAACGCTAATTATGCAACCGGGATGGATTAACGTCCTTGTCGCAGGGCTATTGGCGGTAGTTTCCCATACGCTTATTGTCCTTTCGGGAAAGCACCGTCTACTGGCAACCTTGCTGCCAACAATTGCATCATTCGTCGTTGCAATTATTGTGCTCTACCTGAGTTCTCATGGTGTTTTAGTCGGGCCATTGCGAACTTTGATCACTCCCCTAGCCATTATTTTGCCGGGCGCAACGTTGTCTACAGGGATGGCAGAACTAGCAGCAGGGTCCATGGTGGCTGGCTCTAGTCGGTTTATCTATGGCGGCACAACGCTATTGATGATGGCTGCTGGCATCGTTGGCGCGGAGAAACTCATTGGCGTGCCCAGCGATGTGCTGGCTAACACTCGAATCGATCAGATCGGCTGGATAGGTTTCCCCATCGGGTTGGTTGCTATCGCTATCGGAATGGGCTTACAAGAGTCGATCCCGCCGCGGATTATTCCCTTCGCATTCGGTAACTTGACCCTGACCTTTCTTGTGCAGCTAGCTGGGCAGTATTTTGGCGGTGGCTATATCTTTGGGACGTTCCTCGGCGCCATCGTTGCCTCATTCGCTGCAACTCTCATCGATGCGCTACGTCCAGATGCTGCTCGACTTGTTGTGTTCTTGCCGGCCTTTTGGCTTCTAGTTCCTGGATCATTGGGGCTCATTGGAATCACTGAGATGGGAAATGGCGCAGATTTCACTGCTATCTCAGGAGTTTTACAACTAATCCTCATGATTGCACTGGGCCTACTCATGGGGTCAGCGTTTGGACGTCCGTTCTATCGCATCGCCCGTCGCTACTCGGCTACACATGGAACTGCCCCGAAGGCGTCTTAACGCGCCTCGGGGGCAGTTCGATGTTAAAAGGGCTAATCTCAGCCGCGAACAGCTCTAGCCAAGGCATCGGCGCGATCTGTAGTCTCCCAAGTGAACTCTGGTAGTTCCCGACCAAAGTGGCCGTAGCAGGTCGTGAGAGCATAGATCGGACGAAGTAAATTAAGATCCTCGACTAGGCCTAACGGTCGAGTATCAAAGACCTCTAGAATCGCTTGCTCGATCTGAGCATCAGGGACAGCTCCAGTACCAAAAGTGTCTACATAGAAGCCGACAGCGTTGGAACGCCCAATCGCATATGCAACCTGGACTTCACAGCGCTCAGCAAGCCCAGCAGCAACGACGTTCTTTGCAATCCAACGCATTCCGTAAGCCGCTGAACGATCCACCTTTGACGGATCTTTGCCCGAGAAAGCGCCACCGCCATGTCGAGCCATACCGCCGTAGCTATCGACGATGATCTTACGACCGGTAACGCCAGCATCGGCCATCGGCCCACCTTGAACAAAGCGACCAGTGGGATTGACATAGACCGATATGTCGTCGTTTAAGGCAAAGCCATAACGCTCCAGTACCGGCGCAATAACATGACGGCGAATATCGGGACGCAACTGCGTATCGAGATCGATGTTGTCCTTGTGCTGGCTCGATACCACAATGGCCTTGACGCCGACTGGCTTGATGCCGTCGTAATCAATGGTGACCTGGGTTTTACCGTCAGCGCGTAGATACGGCAAAGTGCCATCTTTGCGGACTTGGGTAAGTCGCTCAGACAAGTGGTGAGCCAAATCGATAGG
>CAMQXE010000199.1 GCA_947038745.1 uncultured Propionibacteriaceae bacterium
GAGCATTACCTTCAGCGGATCGCCCTTGACGATACGCAAGATGAGCCGAATAAGCGGATCGAACAGACCGGCGGTGATCATGAGACCAAAGAAGAGGATCGCGAACAACAGCATGATCGCGGTGGTCGAGACGTCCTTGATGCCCGCTACCATCCACATTGGCACGTTAGTGCGGAAGCCAGGTAGCCTTCCGCACATACCGGCGACGAGTGCGACGATGATGGGGGAGAGGGTCAGCGCAACAAAGGGTGACACCTTCTTGGTCATGATGGCGACCATAAAAATGAGAACGATGGCGAGGCCCAAAGAGGCGAGCAACATCGGATTCTCCTTTCACTGGGGGTACGCGCAAGTGTGCGGCGCAGGGACGAGCCTAAATTGAGGTGAAGTGGCTTGTCACGGTTGCGCAGGTTGCGTGAGCAATTCAGATAAGGAACTTTTTGCTCATTGTGCTCGCCGGGGGTTACCGTTGTCCTATGGCTGTTCCTGATTCGGTTGCTTGGCGGCGTCGAGTCTCTTGGCGCACCCGGCTAGTACTACTTCTTGCAGTGTTCCTTGTTGCTGGAATTACGGTAGCTATCGCTGCAGCGCTTGCAGCCATTCACGCCGCAGCCGAGGAACAGACACAACAGCGGGCATTGGCCATTGCCCAGTCAGTTGCTTCTGACCCTCGCTTTGCTGAGTGGGTAGTAACCAGCGAACCAGATCCAGCCAGCCCCATCCAGCAAGCAGCTGAGCAAGTGCGGGTCCGTACCGATGCGCTCTATATCGTGGTTACCGATATTGACGGTGTTCGATACAGTCATACGACGCCTGAACGGATTGGGCAGCTGGTTTCTACCGATGCCTCAGGCCCGCTTTCTGGGCGTGAAGTTACAGGTATGGAACGTGGGACGCTGGGACAGTCGGCTCGCGGTAAAGTCCCGCTTTATAACTCGGCTGGTCAGATCGTTGGGTCGGTGTCGGTAGGTGTTGCTATGTCCGACGTCTACGAAGCCGAGCAAGGATTATCGCGGTTGCTGCTCTGGGCAGGGGCTCTAGCTTTAGTGGCTGGAATTATTGCGTTGGCGGTATTTTGGAGGCGGTTGCGGGCATCTACGCATGGTCTTGATCCAGAGCAGATGGCGGATCTTCTTCGTGAACATGCCGCCATTCTGGGAGGTGCGATGGATGGCATCATCGCGACAGATGCAGAAGGCCGCGTCCGTATCGTCAATGATGCTGCGCAACGCTATATCGGCAGGTCGATTGAGGTAGGTACTTCAGCTTCAGAATCTGGATTGCCAGCGACTCTTATTGCGTTGCTGCCGTCTCCCTCGGGGCGTAAGCGTCGTGCGGCACATGCTCCTAGCGCAGGCGAAATTGAAATTAAACGAGTAGTCGCGCAAGGGCGGGTACTTGATGTTCGCCGCGTTCCGGTTCATTGGGATGGACGCAATCTCGGTTCCGCAATCGTGTTGCAGGATACCTCGGATCTTGATGAGCTTGGTCGGGAGCTGGAGGCTACTCGCGCGCTAACCGACGCATTGCGTGCCCAGGCGCATGAGCATGCCAACCGGTTGCATTCATTGAACGGATTGCTCCAGCTTGGACATGTCGATGAAGCTACAACGTATCTTGGGGAATTGACGACGGCTGGGGCCTGGCGGGGCAGTATCTCTGACCCTTATCTAGCTGGCCTACTTGGCGGTAAAGCGGCGCTTGCCTCAGAGAGTGGCGTCGAGTTCCGGGTCACAGACGCGACGTGGGTTGGTAGCCAGTTAGCGCATCCATTGGATTCGGTGACGGTCGTGGGAAATCTTGTGGACAACGCGATTCGGGCAGCGGCCACGGGGGTACGTCGGCCTGGCTGGGTAGAGGTATCTCTGGTCGTAGATGGTAAGGACTTGCTGATTCACGTCGTTGATTCAGGCGACGGGGTAAAGGCCGGGCAAGAAGAGGCGATCTTTGAGGGCGGTTGGACAACGAAATCTGATGGCGCTGCGCATGGGATTGGGCTGCCCTTAGCGAAACTTACAGCACAGCGCTTAGGTGGCGGTGTCACGTTGGTGCAGGCAGTCGGAGAGGGGCACGGAGCGGTGTTTTCTGCGCGATTGGCGGATGTTTTTGTGTGACAAGGAGAGAGCATGAGCGTGCGAGTGTTAGTCGTCGATGATGATTTCCGGGTAGCTGCAGTACATGCAGCGGTGGCGGAGAACATCGGCGGGGTTGAGGTTGTAGGGCAGGCAACGTCGTTGGCTCAGGCTCGCCAACTGCTGAGCACAGGCGCGGATTTGGTCATTGCCGACGAGTATCTTCCTGATGGTTCTGGGACTGACCTTGTGGGTGCGAGCGATGCTGCAGTGCTATTGGTTACGGCTTCGTCAGATCCTGACATTGTGAGACGAGCACTCACTCGTGGGGTTGCCGGCTACATCATTAAGCCATTCCCGCTGACGCTACTCTCTCAGCGGATAGCTGCTTACGTTCGTTTCCATGAAGAACTGGTTTCATTGGCGCACCCAAGCCAAGACACTATAGATCGGCTTCTTGGCGTTGAACACTCCGCTACTACTGCACGGGTGGTTCCAAAGGGTCGCTCAGCGGTGACAGCAGAAGCAGTCGCATACCTGTTACGCGATTCGGGGGAGGCCATGACAGCGGCTGGGGTTGCTGGTGCGATTGGTATCTCACGAGCGACGGCACAGCGCTATCTGTCCGATCTTGTCGAAGCCGGGTCCGTGCGGCTAGCACTGCGCTACGGGGTGGCTGGGCGACCAGAGCATAGCTATACCTGGGTCGCGGAGCGGCCTGGTTCAGGCCGTAAGGGCATGCCCTCGCTGCGCGGCGGCTGATGGGGTAGAACATGTGGCGCCTTAGGCAGAGCTCATGATGTTTCTTACTCGGTCGCATAAGGGATTACTCTCTTTTAGAGCGCAAGCTGTTCACTAACCACCACAAAACTGTTCATTTTTGCCAGGTTCTTCCCTCAAGTCTCTAGAAATCTGGCGGTTGATCAACACCCAGTTCTTCCCCGCACTGTCTTATCGGCGAGCAGATATAGGCCAAGCGCAAGAACCGGTAAGGCGGCAGATTATGTAGATCTGCATCGCCGCAGAAATCATCGTATTGGGCCTGCAAAGCATCGAATAGCGCCTAGTCTTGACACATGAAGTTCGTAATTCCAGTGACACAAGAAGGCGCTTGCGGCCAGGCATGGGGCAGGGCACACTACGTCGCTCTGGCAACCGTTGATAATGGCGAGATCACCAA
>CAMQXE010000200.1 GCA_947038745.1 uncultured Propionibacteriaceae bacterium
AGCCTCCCACGCTAAAGAAAGTTGCTGGAATTGCGTTAGCTGGTTCTGCTGCGGAGCTACGTTGCTGCTGCTAAATAGTTGCCTACGGCGGTGGCGTTCTCCAACCCAGACGATGATGGCAATGATGATAGCTGGGGCCAAGGTGAGCTTCCCAGCGATGAAGACTGTGCCAGCTAATGCAAACGCAGCCCACACTGTCAGCGGGATACGTTCTGTCACCGGGATGGCTTTGGCGATGATCGAGCGAGAATCATTGTCTGCCGGGACAGTAAGCCAGGCCATTGCATAGAACACTGCGCCGGTACCCGCTGCAAAGGTCAGCACAATCGCTATGACACGAATAAGTAACGGATCGACGTTGAGACGCGCAGCTAGGCCACCGCAGACGCCAGCAATCTTGGCATCGCTAGTGCTGCGGTACAGCATGGGCGTGTTCGTCATGACTCTATTTTTGCAACTGAGCAGGCCAATAACTATGGGGGTTGTCCCTGACTGCTCCCGTGTTGGGAGCCAAGGCACTGGCATTGACTTGGCGGACATGGAACAGTTATTAATGTGAGCATCGAACCCAGCACTCCAGCACAACCGCTGCGGCGCGCCTATCGGCATCGTGAAGGTGCCTGGCTAGGCGGTGTCTGCGCAGGATTAGCAGAGCATTTGGGCTGGCCTGTTCTCACATTGCGAATAGGTTTTCTCATTCTCAGCGCGAGTAACCTCATCGGGGTTATTGCCTATGGCTTGTTGTGGTTGTTCCTGCCCGAGCAGCTCACCGTCACAGCTCCAGGCGTCGAAGCAGCAAGTCGAAATGGGTTACGCACTGCGACGTCAAAGCGGCTGAGCCGTCAGGAGAAGGGCGTAGTGGCGGCCGTCGTTGTTTTCGGTCTGGGGCTGCTTGCCCTGATTCAGGCACTCGGCCTGGGGCTTGGCTGGGACTGGTTCTGGCCAGTTGCGGCAGGGTGCACCGGGCTTGCACTGTTGTGGCGTCAAGCTGACAGTAAGCCCCAGCAACGAGCAGTCGATGAGCCAGAGTCAATTTTGGGTGCTGTGGGGCAGTTGCTCAAAGCCCAAGGCTGGGTCGGTGTACTGCGCATGGTCGGAGGCTTCGTCTTTGTTGCTGCGGCTGTTGTTGCGGTTGGCATAAGTCAGATCGGTACTGACATTTTGCCCAAGGCAATCATGATCGTGGGAGCAGCGCTGCTAGGTGTTGTCTTAGTCGTAGCTCCATGGATTCACCGTTACCAGGTTCAGCTACGTGATGCCCACGAGACTCAGGTGCTCGCAGATCAAAAGGCCGATATGGCTGCACACCTCCATGACTCGGTGCTGCAAACTCTTGCGTTGATCCAGCGCCAAGCCAATGATCCCAAAGCTGTCACTCAGCTTGCGAGGAAGCAAGAACGAGAACTCCGCACCTGGCTGTATGGCGATCAATTGAGCGAAAAGACAGTGAAATCAGCTCTTGCAAGCGCTGCCGCTTCCATCGAAGATGAGACTGGGGTACAGGTCGAGTTGGTCGCCGTAGGAGACCGGGAACTAGACGATGATTCACGGGCTTTAGTGCAGGCTGCCCGCGAGGCCATGATGAATGCGGCCAAACATGCACAGGTCAATATCATTGATGTTTACGCTGAAGTTGATGATTATCAGGTAGAGGTTTTCATCAGGGATCGCGGAAAAGGCTTCAACCTCGATACCATCGAACAAGATCGTCAAGGGGTCCGCCGCTCAATCCTTGATCGGATGGAGCGTCACGGTGGACATGCCACTATCAAGTCGGCTCCTGGCGAAGGGACCGAAGTGAAACTGGAGCTACGCCATGACCGAGGAAACGACTGAGCCAACGAAGAAGCTCAGAGTAGTAATCGTTGACGACCACGCGATGTATCGCGCTGGCGTCAAAGCTGAGATCGGTAATGACGTTGAGGTTGTGGGTGAGGGTGAAGATGTGGCAACCGCAGTTGCGGCAATCCAAGCAACTCGACCGGATCTGGTCTTACTTGATGTGCACCTGCCCGGAGGTGGTGGCGTTGCTGTCTTGCATGCGATCTTGCCCCAGGACCCAGAACGTCGGTTCCTGGCGCTGTCAGTCTCAGATGCTGCCGAGGACGTGATTGGCACTATTCGAGCGGGCGCTCGCGGCTACATCACGAAATCTATTGATGGGCCTGCTCTCATTGACGCGATGCACCGAGTTGCGGGCGGGGACGCAGTATTCTCGCCGCGGCTTGCTGGTTTTGTTCTTGACGCTTTTGCTGGGCAGCCTGATATCCCCAGCATTGATGAAGAACTAGACAAGCTCTCGACTCGTGAGCGGGAAGTGCTCAAACTAATTGCTCGCGGTTATTCCTATAAGGAAGTGGCTAAGGAGCTTTTTATTTCGGTTAAGACCGTAGAAACCCATGTGTCATCGGTGCTGCGTAAGTTGCAGTTGTCGAATCGTCATCAACTCACGCGCTGGGCTACAGATCGACGTTTGGTGTAGGTCTATAAAAACGTTAGTGGCGGGCGCCCCAACCGGGGTGCCCTCCACTGTTTTGTATCGCTGATTAGCGGGTGCGCTTGTTGCTGCGGAAATAGCCGTAGAGGAACAACGTCAGCAGTGAGCCGCCGATAGCCAGAATCCAGGTCCGTAGGCTAAAGAAGGAAGTGCTGTACCAGCCGAGTAGATGCGAGCCAAGCCAGCCACCCAACATCGAACCGATGATGCCAAGGCCGAGGCTCTTGAGCCAGCCACCATTAAGCGGCGGGTTCGGCATAAGTTTGCGGGCAATACCGCCAGCGATGAGGCCAACTAAGAGGAATGCAATGATGCTCATGAGATAACTGTAAGTCGGGTTCGGTTCAGCCGGGAGGATTTGGAGGAGACATCGGGGTTGAACCAGGGCCGGTTCGGGGTAGTTACTCATCGCTGCAACGGCGATATCGATTGAGATGGTTTCGCTGCCAAGAACAGGTAGGCTTACAGGGCTATGTCAGACTCCCTTTTCGATGCTTTCTTCGCCGATCAACAGCGCCCCCAGACGAGTGCTGCGCAGCTTCCTACCACGGCACTTCCTCCGGTCGCCACCAGCATCGATTTGTTGGAAGGGCTTAATCCGCCACAATGCGAGGCGGTGTTACATCATGGCTCGCCAGTCCTCGTCGTCGCTGGTGCCGGCTCAGGTAAGACACGGGTACTCGCCGGTCGTATTGCCCATCTAGTTGCAGATCGCGGGGTACACCCAGGATCAATTTTGG
>CAMQXE010000201.1 GCA_947038745.1 uncultured Propionibacteriaceae bacterium
ATGCCCTCAACGTCGAGACGAGCTTCTGGCTCGTCCAAAATAAGTAGTTTGCGGGGGCGAACAAAAGCCGTCGCCAAGGCAAGACGGCGACGCTGCCCTGATGAAAGCGTGCCAGGTAGTTGCCCCGACTGGGGAACTAGTTGTACCTCTTCTAGCACCTCATCCACGAGCGCATCTGGATCGTCAATCCCGTGGGCCCGTGCTAGAAGATCTAGGTGCTCCACAACGGATAGATCTGGGAAGAAATCCAGATCATCGATCACGGTGGCAACCGCAGCGCGAATCTCTGGCTTAGTTTCGCTCATTGCTGTACCAACGACCTCAATCGTGCCGTCATCAGCTTTATCCGCCCCGATGATGCAGCGCAGAATAGTTGATTTTCCAGCACCGTTACGACCGGTGAGGACAACGCACTCCCCCTCTCGCACCTCAAGATTGAAGTTTTTGATGATGGTGTGGGTGCCAAATGCCTTGGACATCCCCGACACCTTGAGAATTGCCTCGCGCGACTTTGCCATGCTCTGATTCTCTCGCACTGGCCCAAATCCGAGGTAATCCACGCCCGAATCATGCTCGCGACATTGGCGTTTTCCTGCCCAGAATGACGTCCAAAGGGGACATTATCGGTCTTGGGTGGCAGACTGTGACGGTGACTGGAACCACGAATGGTGGCGCACCCCATAGCGATCTGCGTGCTGATTTGAACAAGAAGCGCGAACAGGTCCAGGCGATGTTTGACCACGTAGCACCGCGATATGACGTGATGAATGACCTAATGAGCGCCGGTATTGACCGGAGCTGGCGTCCGGCTGTGATGAAAGCCATCGCCCCAAAGCCTGGAGAGGCCATCCTGGATCTGGCTGCTGGCACCGGAACCTCCTCAGAGCTATTACGAGCTGCTGGTGCAACTGTTGTCGCAACTGATCTTTCCTTCGGCATGTTGGCTGAGGGCAAGAAACGTCACCCAGATTTCTGGTTTATTAATGGCGATGCTCTCCAGCTGCCTTTTGCTGACGCCACTTTTGATGCGGTCACGATCAGCTTTGGTCTGCGCAATGTTGAAGACACCAATGCCGCTCTGGCAGAGATGCGGAGAGTCACTAAACCAGGTGGACGAATCGTTGTTTGCGAGTTCTCTACCCCAACGTGGGCACCATTCCGGGCTGTGTACTCTGCTGTTACCGGGACCGTCATTCCGAAGCTAGCCAAAATTGCCTCCACCAACGGTGCTGCTTACAGCTATCTTGTCGAATCTATCGCTGCTTGGCCCAACCAGGCAGCGTTGGGGAAGCTACTCCAAGAGGCTGGTTGGAATACCGTCGAATGGAAGAATCTGACTGGCGGTATCGTCGCATTGCACCGCGGCTGGAACTAATGACGCACCGGTTCACGCTTGACGCCTATGCGGCGCGTAGCTGCCCGGTGAAAACTCAGAATAAATTTCACCCAGGCATCACGCTGCCCGCCTTAGACGAGGATCTCACTGAGAAATTCTCCGGTGGGCAAGATTACGAAGCAGAAATACTGTCAGCTTTCTGCTCAGCTTTCACAGGGACTATCGCTGATCTGCGTCCCCTGAGACAACAGCCCTGGCAGGAACAAGAGCAGGCGTGCCGAGAAGCGATGACTGCTGGAGTTGAGGCCATTATTGGCGGCGTGTTACCTCTTGATCTTGCTGGGCATCGCAGCGGTAAAGCTGACCTGTGGCTGCGCGGCCCTGATGCTACAGACGGTGTTCCCGGTTACTACCCCGTTGAAGTGAAATCGCACCAGATCTTGGAGCGGAGACAAGGCTCCGAAACATTCTGCTCAACGCTGTCCACGCCATTTCGTAGTGATGCGTTAGCGATTTCTGATACCGATATTCGGTTCAGCTCTCGCGAGCTAGATCTGATTCAGATGGCCCACTATTACCGGCAGCTTCAAGCCGCAGGCGTAGCCGCTGGTGGGGAGCCTTTCGCTGCCATTATCGGTCGTGATCAGATCGGCGACGCAGGCGAGCCAATGCTTAGCTGGATTGCGCTAAGTGAACGTAAGTTACGAACCTTCTCCAGGTCGTCAGCGGCCGGATGGAAACTACGTGCACCGCTGGAACGCTATGACCACGAGCATGGTTTCCGGGTTCGGGTTGCCCAACATGCTCTTTGCCAAAGCAATGCCCCAGATAGTCCTCCTTTAATGGTGCGTCCCATCGCTATCCGTGAATGTGGCTGGTGCCCTTGGTGGGAGGTGTGCCGTCCTGCGCTAGGCGACGATGACCTTTCGGTACGGATTGATAAATCACCACTTGATGTACGTGAGATATCTGTGCTTCGCTCCTTGGGGATTAGCACTGTCAGCGAATTAGCACATGCTGACCTAGACGTATTGCTGCCTACCTATCTACCTGAGACTGCGCACCGGCACGGTTCAGAGGGACGCTTGCGCCTAGCTCATCGTCGAGCCAGACTCCTAAAAGATGGAATCGAGCTTGAACGAGTTACCGATGGCCCTATCGAAATACCCAGCGCACCTATCGAGATTGATTTCGATATCGAAACTACCGCCGGAGATCGCGTCTATCTCTGGGGCTTTCTTCTCACCGATAAAATTGCTCACACCCAAGAATTCATCGAATTTTCACGTTTCACTGAGCTTGACGAAAGTGACGAACTGGAGCTTGCAGCACAGGCTATGGCCTGGCTCAGAGATCAGGTTGAGAAGCACCCCGAGCTTCTGGTCTATCACTACTCTGATTACGAAACTGTACGGATCAGACGACTCACTGCTCGCTCTGACGCCGACTCATTGAAGTGGGCGATTAGCTGGTTACGTGAGGGCTTCGTCGATCTTTTTACCATCGTCAAAGAAAATTACTTCGGCACTCACGGGCTAGGGCTAAAGGTCATTGCCTCCGCTGGAGCGGGATTCCATTGGCGCGACAACGATCCTGGCGGTCTCAATTCTCAAACTTGGTTCGACGAAGCGCTTAATTTGCCTACCGAAGAAGAACGCCAAACAGCCACTCGCCGGGTACTGGAATACAACGAGGACGATGTCCGAGCTACCTGGGCGCTACGAGAATGGATGAAGCGCTCAGATACCGATAGTTGTTAAGCGCCCCGACGCGGTTTTGCCTGCGGTGCTTGCTCGGCAATTTCAAGGGGGCACTTAGCCCAGGTGGCGATCTGAGTTGCTTGGGAGATAACTCGCTGTGAGTAGTTACGCGTTGCTAAACCTTCAAGTGCCACGCTGTC
>CAMQXE010000202.1 GCA_947038745.1 uncultured Propionibacteriaceae bacterium
AACGACGACTGCACGAATAATATCGCCAACCTGAGCAGCCTCAGCGTCGACGAGAACCACGGTACCGTCGACTTCTGGCCCTTGGTGTCCGGCGCGCCCGATAATCCCGTCATCAATTGACTCGACAAGCACATCGACGGTTTCACCGATACGCTCTAGGGCACGATCTGCGCAGAGTAATTCAGCCAGGTCAGAAACCTCGTCGTAGCGGTGCTGAATAACATCAGCATCAAGGTGCCCATCAAGTAAGGCACCTTCAGTATTTTCCTCGTCAGAATAAGCAAAAACGCCAATTGCATCTAGCCGCGCCTCAGCCATGAAGGATTTAAGTATCTCGATATCTTCTTCAGTTTCACCCGGGAAACCCACAATGAAGTTTGAACGGATCCCAACATATGGATTGAGCTCACGGATCTGACCGATGAGAGTCAGGAAGTTCTGTGCATCGCCAAAGCGTCTCATTCGGCGCAACAACGGCCCGGAAGCATGTTGGAAAGATAAATCGAAATACGGTGCGACCTTTTCTGTCGACAGCATCGTGTGAATTAACGTTGGGCGAACCTCTGCTGGTTGCAAGTAGGAAACCCGGATCCAGGAAAGCGACTCAATGGCAGCAAGCTCTGGCAAAATCCGCTCAAGAGCTTGTAGATCGCCGAGATCCTTACCGTAGCTAGACGTATTCTCACTCACCAGAAATGCTTCACGAACCCCATGCTGGGCTAACCAGTTCGTCTCTTCAACAACCTCATGACGTTCACGCGAAAGGTAGGCCCCCCGGAAACGCGGAATAGCACAGAAAGCGCAGCGGCGGTCGCAACCCGAAGCTAGCTTAATCGGAGCCGATGGCGCATTACTTAGCCGACGTCGAGTAATCTGCCCGCCAAAACCAGCAGGAGCACTTCCTTCAATCAGCTCAGGATCACGGCGACGAACTGGGGCAATCGGCAATAGCGTTCGACGATCAACTGGGGTATGGGATTTTGGCGCATGACCGCTCAGAATAGCCCCCACCTTGCTAGCGATGTCGGCGTAGGAATCGAAACCCAAGACTGCATCTGCTTCTGGGAGCTGCGCAGCTAATTCCTTGCCATAGCGTTCGGCCATACAACCAACAGCAATGACAGCTTTGGTCTTACCTTGATCTTTCAGATCCGAAGCTGCAAGCACCTCATCAATAGAATCCTTCTTGGCCTGCTCAATAAAACCACAAGTATTGACCAGCACTGCTTCTGCTTCGGAAGGATCAGCGACAAGACGGAAGCCGCCTTGTTCAAGACGACCAGCAAGTTCTTCAGAGTCAACCTCGTTGCGGGCGCAGCCAAGCGAGACGATGTGTACGGGGGTAAGTTGTTCAGTCATAACCCCTCTATTATCTCGCAGAATTTCCTTAAGCTATTCCATCTGATCTTTGTCGACTACTTTTGACGCTCAGATCAGCGTGCCAGCTCCATTTTCAGGTCATCAACAATCTTGTCTGGAGTGACGAACGGGGCGTAACGCTTGACGACCTGCCCTTCTCGATTAATGAGGAACTTTGTGAAGTTCCATTTGATTGCATTTACGAACTTGCCACCGGTTTCTTGCCGCAACCACGCAAAGAGCGGATGAACTCCTGAACCATTGACGTCTATCGCCTGGAACATGGGGAAGGTGACGCCGTAGTTCAGCGTGCAGAAGTCCATAGTTTTTGCAGGATCGTCGAATTCTTGGTTCATGAACTGCGCACAGGGGAAGCCCAAGACTGTGAAACCTTTGTCATGATGCTCCTGGTAGAGCTGCTGGAGCGCTTCAAACTGTGGAGTAAAACCACACGACGAAGCTGTATTCACGATCAAAAGAACCTCACCAGCGAACTGGCTCAGCTCACACTCCTGTCCAGAAATTAAGGTTGCAGAAAAATCGTAAGCACTAGTCATAGCCATTAGCCAATCACATTAACGCGATCTTTACCCAAGAAGACCTTGAGAACACAGACAAATCGTCAGCTAATGGACTCCCGCTCCCACTACGCTTGACCCTATGCAGCAACGACGAGGGGCTCAGGCAGCAGCCGCAGTACAGCGATTCACCCATAGCCTCACCGCGCTGGGCAAGCGAGTCATAGTGAAGATTGGCCCTAAGCCACAGCCTATCCCGGTAGCAATGTCTGCCGATGAGCTTGCCGCAGCATGGGCTCAAGAACAAGCTAAGACGCGAGTTTTTGACGACGTAGCTATCGTGGCGTTAGGCGGTTCTGCTACTTTCGGTTTAGGGGTTGCCGCACCGGCACAAACCTTTATCTGCCGAGTTTCAGCCGATATCTCCCATGAGCTAAATGCTCCCCTGCACCTGACTAACTTGGCCCAGCCAAATGCAACTGCCGAGTCTGTACTCACTGAGCAAATAGCCCAGCTAACTGCCACTGGCGAACCTGATTTAGTCGTGTGCTGTTTAGATCCAGATGAGCTAGCGACAACAGCTATCGAGCAGTACTTACATACCCTTGACGCGATTGCACAAGCGCTGCCACCTGGGTGCGTTATCGCCGAGATGCCCACTGCATCGGATCCGGTACTCAATGAACTTGGTGCACAAGTGAACTTACGGTTACGTCGTATTGCACGCCAGCGAGGTCATATTGTTGCCGCAATCCGTGATATTCAAGGGCTTCATTCGATTTACACCACACCAGAAGAAATGGCTATCGGAACTAATGCCACTATGGACCATGCGCTTTGGGCAGATGCCATGTGGACCGCAATCTGGGCCTCGTCGCGGTTCGAAGAACTCCGCTAAGTTATGGGACGAGAAAATCGGATCAGCACCGGCGACGAATAGCGAATAGATCTAGTTTCAGCGGAAAAGTGAGAACCGCTGCTTGGCCTGGTTTGGGGTGACGTCATGGACCTCAATGAGGCGGGGGTAACGACGTCGGATCGCACGATCTAGACGCATATGAAGTGTCGCACTGGCAAGGTTGCAATGCGAACAGGACCCGTTGAGAACCACATTTACAACCCCAGCACTGACATTTTTAACAGCAATTGATCCACCATGAGACTCAATATAAGTATGGAGTTCGTCATCGATGATGTCATGGGCAATAGCATCCAAAACAACATCACCATTGCAATCAATATCCCATTGATCTAGTTGGTTGCAAGCGCTGGCAAGCCCCTCCCGGATAGCAGCCCCATGTTCACGCCACGATTCATGCGCCGCCAGCCAAATCCAAATCCC
>CAMQXE010000203.1 GCA_947038745.1 uncultured Propionibacteriaceae bacterium
CTGGGGAAACCTTCAGATTTCCCCAGCCTCTTCAGCGCTATATCAACCAATAATGTTGAGCATGACGACAACCTCAGGTGAGGTCTTGCCGAACCATCCAAGTACAGTGTCTTTCGCCTTCTCTAGCGTCAGTCCCAAACCGTACTTTTCGTCAGTCTTAGCCTTGACCTCATCAAAGAGCGGGCCTTCGGTCAGCACCTCAGCATGAGCCTCGAATAGTGGTTCATCTCGCTTGATCTTGCCTGAGCCCGAGCATGCCTGAACAGTGACTACGCTGCCAGCAGCTAGGCGTGCCACTAGTTCTGTGCCGTCTGGAGTCCAGAAGCCAACCCGAGTATCACTCGCCTCGACTATGCGTTCCACCGTAGCGACTTCCGCAGGTGCGAATGACATCAATAAAACATGTTCTTCAGCAGCTATGGCCATGATTTAGTTCTGCTCCTCTGCTTTGGCATGCGTCTGAGCGCGGTTACGAACCTCAGACTCACGACGCGCAGCCTGCTGATCTAGTGCCTCATGACGGTAACCAGATGCTGTCTTCTTCGGCATCGCGATGCCTAGCCCCAAGAAGAACCCCGCAGCAGCAACAATCGCCGCGCCAATCCAGATCAATGGCATTGGATTAGAAATGAGGTTGCCGCTCTTATTGGCGTTAGCAACCTGCACCAGCGAGTTCATGCGGTTGAGCTGAATGTAGAACAACAAGTATCCAGCTCCACCTAGGAGGCCAGCTAGGCCCAGGACGGCGAATGTGCCTTTGAGAAACTTCATGATTCCAAGTGTACGAGTACCCCCGGCTTTACAGGGGCAGGATTCGCAGTTAAGCTAAAACCGTTCTGGTTATCATTATCAATAAGGAGTTCTTGTGCACCGCACTACCCGTATCGCCGCTGGCCTCATCGCCACGACACTTGCCGTCACCTCCCTTGCTGGGTGCTCAGCAAAATCGGAAAAGACTCCTGCAAAAAATAGCGACGTCACAATCGTCGCAACGACGACGATGCTTGGCTCTGTCACCTCGTCAATTACGGCTTGCGCCGGCGGCACAGTCACCACACTGATGCCCGCAGGGACCGATCCACATAGCTTCGCCCCTTCGTCGCAGCAAGTAACTGCCATAGTCAAGGCCAAGCTCGTCGTCGCTAATGGACTCGAACTTGAGCACCAGATGGAAAAAGTCTTTGAATCAGCAGCCAAAGATGGTGCCACTATTTATGAGGTAGGCCCCGAACTCTCCCCCATCCCATTCGAGCATCACGACCATGATCACGAAGGTGAACATAAGGAAGGCGAAGAGAAAAAGGACGAAGCCGGTCACGAGCACACCACCGACCCACATTTCTGGCTCGATGCCGCTCGAATGGCTACTGCTGCTACCAAAATTGGTGACAAACTCGCCGAGGTCACTGGCGATTCTGCTTACCGCGATTGCGCTGCCAAAACCGCTGAAGACTTACAAAAATTGGATGCTGAAATCGCCGCCAAAATGGCTAGTATCCCCAAAGACAAGCGCGTCCTCATCACCGACCATGAGGCCTTCGGCTATTTCAGCGCCAAATATGATTTTGAGCTTGCTGGTGTTGCTATTGCCGGTGGTTCAACCGAGGCTGAGACTAACAGCGCAAATGTTGCTGAATTAGTGGAGACCATCAAGGAAAAGAAGATTCCCGTTATCTTTTCCAACACCACGGTAAGCCCCAAGCTCATGGAAAGCATCGCTCACGAAGCTGGTACCACGATCAACGTCGTACCGCTCTTTGTCGACTCAGTTGGACCGGCTGGTTCGGGGGCTGAGAACTACTCAGACATGATGAGGAAAAACGCTGAGCTCATCGCAAAGAACCTCGGCTAACCAATCATTGCCGATTTATTCCGTCAGGTAACCACGCACAGTTTCGGCTGCTGCGTGGTTACCTGCGTATCGACGCCAACACGATAGCGTTGCCTTTAATCCCCCGAGAAATGAAAGAGATTCCGTGGACTGGTTACTTGACCCCTTCCTGCTAGGTTTTCAGCAGCGTGCGCTCCTGGGCGGCATAATCGCTGCAGTCATGGCCTCCACCGTCGGCGTCTGGCTGGTACTGCGCGGCATGAGCTTCTTCGGTGATGCCTTCGTCCACGGCGTATTACCTGGCATCGCTGCAGCAGTCGTATTCGACTTCAACCCATTGCTCGGAGCTGCGCTAGCTACCATCGTCATGATTGCTGGAATTGAGATAGTCCACCGTCAGACTGCACTCAAAGAAGACACTGCAATCGGCCTGCTTTTTGTCGGCATGCTCGGGCTGGGAGTCATCATGATCTCCAAATCATCGGCCTACACCGGCTCGCTGACGTCTATCCTCTTTGGCGATGCTCTTGGGGTCACCCATAGCGACCTAATTCAAGAAGCGATCCTTGCCGTCATCGTCGTACTCGGCTCAATCGTGCTCTACCGTCCCCTACTTGCCCTTTCCTTCGACCGCAATAAGGCTGAATCGCTAGGCATGAGGCCCGGACTTACCCATGCCATCTTGCTCGTACTGGTTGCTGTCGCAGTAATCGGTAGCTTCCGCTCCATAGGCACGATGCTGGTATTCGGTCTCATGGTTGGCCCACCAGCCACAGCCTCACTAATCTCGCGCACCGTGCCCACCATGATGGCCTGGTCGCTAGGTATTTCCATCATGTCCGTTGTCGCTGGCTTGATTCTGAGCTATCACGCAGGAACCGCCGCTTCGGCCTCAATGTCCGTGCTGCCCGTCGTCATGTTTTTCCTCGTCTTAGGTGTGCGAGAACTAATGTCGCGGTTACGGTCTCGACGGGCAACGAGCTCAGCGCAAGGAGGGCTAGCCCGATGAACCCTGTTGTTGAAGCCCGCGACGTCGTACTCCAATACGGCAACAACGTTGCAGTGACTGAATCGAGCTTTGAACTTGCTCATGGCGGAGTCACCGCGATCATTGGCCCAAATGGTTCGGGCAAATCTACCTTGCTCCATGCGCTCGGCGGTTTACTCCCCATAGCTGCTGGATCACTACTTGTAGATGGCCATGATCCCCGGCTCCACCGCAGCGGCGTCGCCTATGTACTGCAATCTATGACTGTTCCTGTCGGTGTTCCCATCACTGTGCGCGAAGCAGTCACAATGGGCCGTTACAGCAAGCGTGGCTGGTTTGGCAGAGTCACCCGTGAAGACCGCAAGGCCGTCGATG
>CAMQXE010000204.1 GCA_947038745.1 uncultured Propionibacteriaceae bacterium
CAGAATGAACTCCACATGGATCTTGCCGCCGAAGGTTGGGCCCTCCTCAGCAATGAGGCGCTCTAGCGACACGAGCTGGCCCATGTCGAAGATCTCGAAGCCTGGAACGATCTGCTTCTCACGGGCCGACTGATACAGGTCCTTGATGAAACCCCACGGGTTCATGAAAACGTCATCGCCAAAGTTCAGCGTGCCCATTGAGCAGGAACAAGAATCTGGCAATGCTTCAAGCACCTTCAGACGGTTCTCCAGCGGGTCGGTTACAGCGCCTCCCGTGGACAACTGCACGATGAGGTTGGAGCTTTCGCGCACTGCGGCAACGGCTTCCTTGAGACGGGAAACCTCAAGCGTGGGTTTGTGCTCAGTGTCGCGCACATGCACGTGAATCATGGCGGCACCGGCCGCCTCGCAGGACTTGGCAGTTTCCGCAAGCTCCTCCAATGTGGTGGGGAGTTGGGGCAGTTGGTCCTTGGAAATCTCTGCGCCAGTGGCGCACACAGTGATCAACGTCGAAGCAGTCATGTCCGCAATCATGGCATAGGCCGCTATCGTGTCCGCATGCGCATTGTCCTTCAACGAGCATTATCAGGATCTGTCAGCGTCGCTGGTCAGATTATTGGTTCCTTGCCAAGTCCCGGTCTGGTCGCGCTGGTGGGGATTACTCACGACGATGGCCCTGCCGATGTTGAGCTTCTTGCGCGCAAATCCTGGGAGCTACGTATCCTCGATGGAGAACTCTCCGCGAGCGACTGTGGCGCGCCGATTCTTGCCATCAGTCAGTTCACTCTTTATGCCGATACTCGCAAAGGCCGCCGCCCCTCATGGAATCAGGCAGCCCCTGGCCCCACAGCCGAGCCACTATTTGACGCCTACGTCGAGAGCCTCCGCGCCAGAGGCGCGCATGTGGAGACTGGTCGGTTCGGCGCCGACATGCAGGTATCGCTCGTTAATGACGGCCCGGTCACGATCATCGTGGAAAGCTAACCTCGCCGATTGCAACCGTGGGACAATGGGATGGTGCTCCTTGCCGTCGTCTCCCCCGCTCCTGACGACGTCCTGCCTGCGCTCGCAGAGCTTGGCCATACCATTCGGCGAGTAAATGCTGCCCATGCTGCATTAGATCTGAACCCTGATGTTGTCCTCATTGACGCCCGCGAGCAGCATCTCTGGGCGCAACAAAGCTGTCTGATCCTTTCTGCTTTACCCGTATTAGTCGTCGTCAATCCCGCTCAGCTGCCCGCACTTGAACCACGCTGGGGCTTCTCAGACTTTGTGACAACCACCGCGAGCACCAGCGAGCTTGCGCTACGGATCCGGCTGCTCAATACCTCAGCCATGCCCCTGCTCCAAGCGTCGGGGATCACCATTGATGAATCTGGTTACACCGCGACGGCCCACGGCCGTAGCCTCGATCTGACCTACACCGAGTTTGAACTACTGAAATTTCTCGTGGCCCACCCCGGCCGGGTCTTTACCCGCGATCAGTTAGTCAATGACGTCTGGGGTTATGACTACTACGGCGGGACGCGCACGGTTGATGTCCATGTCCGGCGCTTACGCGCCAAGCTCGGGCCAGAACTCGATTCCTGTATCGAGACAGTCAGAAATGTCGGCTACCGTTTTACTCCCAAAGCGTGATCGCACCTAGTCGGTAGTACGCCCCGCATTCTTGACCGCATCAAGGACAGCATTCTCCACGACCTCAGCCAGTCCGGGATGAATCCAGTACTCACCACGCCCCAAGCGATCTGCCGGGATCATTTCAGTTAGCGCAGTTATCAACGGCTGCATGAGCAAGGCAGCGTGAGGTCCGATGATATGGGCACCCAAGATTTCTAGCGTATCGGCATCAATAATGACCTTGGCGAAACAGCCTGGCTCAATTTCCATGGCCCAGCCGAAGGCAACATCGGCATAGTCTTTCTTCCCGACAGCGATCGTCCGGCCAGTAGCGCGGGCTTCCTTTTCGGTCAGTCCAACGACGGCGATTTCTGGGTCGGTGAAGATCGCAGCCGGTACGACGGTGAGCGTATCTGGCCGCGGATTAGCCGGGTGAAGTACGTTGTAGGCGACTGTTCGCGCCTGACGATTTGCCACATGTTTGAGCATACGAGGAGAGCAGACATCTCCGAGAGCATAGATACCTTCTGCTGTGGTGCGCTGGTATTCATCAACGACGATGAACCCATCTGCGTCGGTCTGCACCCCGGCATAGCCTAGGTCTAGGCCAGCAGAGTTAGGTTCACGTCCTTGGGCTACTAATACAAGGTCTGCGTCATACTCATACTCTGTACCCACTTCATCCTCGGTATAGACCGTGATCCCATTCTTACGGGCCTCGTAGCGGGTTAGACGCTGGCGCAGACCTACTCTGGCTCGTTCCGCGAGCGCGTGGGTAAAGGCTCTGCTGATCTCTTCATCTGCGGCCATCAACATCCGTTCTGAATGGCTGATAACGGCAGTTTGTACCCCGAAAGCGCTAAAAAGATAGGCGAACTCTGCAGCTACTGCGCCGCCACCGATGATGATGATTGAGCGGGGTAGTTTCTCAATCCGCATGATGGAATCAGAGGTGTGAATCCGGCTAGCTGACTCGTCATAGCCCTCGACATTGGGCATTCGGGCCTGCGATCCGGTGGCAATGACGATGTGGTCAGCTTCCAGTATCCGCGTACCCACTTTCACCGTGCGCGGACCGATAAAGGCAGCAGTATCTGCGAAAACATCGACGTTTGGGTTACTTTCGCGCCATTGCAGCGCCTTATCGGACAAGGGATCAATTCGGGCAAAGATCCGATCCCGAATCTTGTCCCAGCGAGCCTGGCCGATAGTGGCATCAATACCGAGCTTCGGCAGCCGTCTGGCATGAGTCATAACCTCAGCGGGGTAAATGAACATTTTTGTTGGAATACAACCGCGATTAAGGCAGGTTCCGCCGAACACACCGTGGTCGATGAGAGCGACCTTGCGCTGAGCAAAACGGTCGTCAATGATGGTGTTGCCACTGCCCGATCCGATGACGATGAGATCGTAGTACTCGGGCGTCGGCAACGGGAGAGCCATATCGCTGTGCGTCGTTTCCATATGCACATCAAACCATGTACTTGGCCCGTAGGCTGGTGAACATGACCACAGCACTTATCACTGGAGCTACTGGTGGCATCGGAAAAGCGTTCGCAG
>CAMQXE010000205.1 GCA_947038745.1 uncultured Propionibacteriaceae bacterium
ATTGCTGCGTCATCAAGGCTTTGAGCACGCCCTTCTCTGATGGAGTTAGGCCCGGATCATCGCGAGTAACGGTTGATGCCATCCGGGTGTGACGAGCATTGGGCAGGTTTAGACCTAAGCGATCAGCCAGAACCCCAGCACGCTGGAACATGTCGAGCGCCTCAGATCCCCGACCTGATTCCGTTGCGGCGATACCGTAAATCATGAGCAACTGCAGGTGCAGAGATTTGCGCCCAAGCCGGGTATTAGCGCTGACTATTGGAGCAAGGAGATCATAGGCTCGCTCAGCATCTCCGCGAGCTAACTCCAAACGGGCCTGCATGATGTCAATCCCAGTAATCGTAGGTGCGACACCGCAGAGAGCCATCGCCTCGATTGCTTCTTCGGCATGGCCAAGATGATGTAAAGCAAGGTGCGCGTTGAAGGAAACGACTGCTTCCAAGAAACGCATGTAGGGGATGCTGTCTGCCATCGGGCGCTCAGGAATTCCCTCAATCTTTCGTAAGGCAGTTCGGGGATCATCGTTGGCGATATCGAATAGCGCTTCACAGGTAATGCGAACTGCCCGGAAACCAGGAGTCTGGAAGCCAGAAAGCCGCTGCAGCCTAGCAAGCTGTGCCGCCGCGGATTCCATATTGCCGCTATCCATATCGGCGAAGGCTAAGGCCATGATCGGGATCTCAAGCAAGGCAAGATCGTAGATGCCTTGTGAGTCATAGATCAGGATGGATTCCTCGGCAAAACGACGAGCTACGCTTGCGGTGCCGTCAGTGGCACTTAACAACGCCATGCAGCCCAATGTCCATCCCACAAGCCACGAGGCTCCGGCAATCCGAGCAGCTGAGGTGGCTAGCTGGAGTACTGACAGCGCACTTTGATAATCCCCGTGGAGCCCTTCATAGATACCTAGCTCACCAAAGAGCACCGCACGTTCGCCGGCATTAATTGAAGAATCCGGGTTTTTGGCGAGCTCCCGAGCAAAAGCAATAGCATCGTCTAGGTAGCTCGGCTTTGCCTGGTATTCGTTTTGTCGCTCCATAAACAAGGCAGCAGCATAGATGCGACAGAGTTCACGCTTAGAGCTGTTAGGGGGCAGCTTGGTTAGGACGTCGCTCATGGCATAAATCTGCCCAGATTCGGGCTGCGAAACCGCCAAGGTAAGTAATCGCAACATGTCTGTTACGTAGTGATCAGGTAACTGTTGCTCATATCTAGTGACCAATAGATCATGTTTCTGTTCACCGAAAGCGTGGGCAATGGCGTCGTCAATGACGATGTCTAAGACTAGATCAATATCCTGGGATGCCAACGCATGTTCTAATGCATTCTCGCGCTGGCCTTGATGAGATAGCCAGTTAGCTGCTTTTCGGTTAGCTCCGGCATAACGAGGTTGGTCTTGCTTAAGTCGCCGTAGTAGGTAATCACGAATGCCTGGCAGGGTAGTTAGCGCGCTATTGGGTAAGAAAGAGAATGGAATCCCATGAGTAGTGAGCTGACGCAATAATTCAGGGGAGTCTGTGCGGCCAGTGATGTAGGCAGCACTCGCTGGCGTCACTTCAGCAAGACTTGAAATTTCTTCAACAAAGCAGCGCAGATCTTTACTAAGTCCGGAGAATACTTCCTCTTCCAGGTACCCGTCGATGATGGTACGAATGAGCCCTTGATTACTCCAAGTAACCGGAAGATTTGCAATGAGATCGTAAATAATTGGCCAGCCTGCAAAGTTATTCCAGATATGGTCACGGTAGTCGTCGTAACCATGGGTGTTTCGAGCAAAGAGTTCGTAGGCCTCTTCTTTTGTGAAAGCCAGTTCATCAGTTGTCAGTTCGATTAATTGTCCGCGCATCTGTATCCCAGTAAGCGGAACTGCCGGACGAGTACGGCCAGCAAAGATTAACCGAGCCTGAGGGTAATGCTCAATTAGGTCGAGCAGGTCATTTAAGCTGGTGCTATCGGTAAGATGATCGTGATTATCTATGAAGATGTAGTAAGGGTGCAGGGGGTCTGAGCTATTTAGCGAGTTGCGTAAAAGCGTCACATCGAAGGAGGCTACATCTCGGCGGATTATTGGAGCTAAGCAGTTTTCTTGACGTTGAGGATCGCTAGCTAGCCAGGTGCGAACAAGCGGAGTTTTGTTATATCCGCCAGGGGCAGTCAAGATCGCGATGCGGAATCCAGTCAGCGCATCAAGCCGTTGCAATAGACGTTGCGGAATTACCGAATTATTCGCAAAAGTTTCAGTAGTACTCATACAGTTCCCCCAATAACCATAGGTCATCAGTCTAAGCATGAAAGTATGTTCTAGTCACCCCGGGGTGACCAATTAGCGTGGTTCGATCATCACCCTGGAAGCCCGGAGGGGATTAGGCTAGCTGGACAGTCCGCGAACACTGAGCCATTAATCCGGTGTCGTGCGTGATAACAAGAGTCGGGGCCGTTCCAATAGCAGCCCAGAGATCAGCCATCAGCGCTGTAGCAGTTTCGTTGTCGATATGTTCGGTTGGTTCATCAAGGATGAAGGCATCGAAGCGGCCTACAAGCAGACGGGCAAGCGCTACGCGTCGGTTCTCTCCACCTGATAGCGGTGAGCCAGTTTCGCCAATGAGCCGATGAAGGTCCAAATCAGGAATGCCAGCTTTAGCTAGCGCTTCGCTGATCTCTGCGTCGCTCGCATCTTTATTTCCGATACGGACATTTTCCGCAACAGTGGTAGAGAAGATGTGCGCATCTTGGGCAAGGTATCCGATGCGGCCATCGACGCTAACAGCGCCGCCTTGTGCGGGAATTAACCCCAATATCGTCGCAGCAACAGTAGTTTTACCAACCCCAGATTGGCCAACTAGCGCGACTCGATCCCCAGGCCGAACATCGAACGTGAGGTCACAGACCACCGGTTCGGCGTCAGGCCAACCAGCGGCAAGTCGCTGCACCGAGATCCTGCCCGCGACCTTTGCGGTTGCGTCTGCGGGGCAGTCCCCGGTACCAACCGGAGGCGCGGTGATGATGTCATCGACGCGCGCGAGCGCCGTGAGGGACTTGGTTGCAGTCTGTGCCGCACGAGAAAGGTCTCCGAGGACTTCATGTAGAGCCAGCGGAAGGAGTGCTAGGACAGTAATCATGCGGGGCTCTAAACGGCCTTGG
>CAMQXE010000206.1 GCA_947038745.1 uncultured Propionibacteriaceae bacterium
GCTGCTACGTGCGTAATCGGTCCTAGCAATACCTGTATCTTCCACGCCTAAGAAGCTCACCTGAGCTAGACCAGCGGCTACTGCGATCACGTCGGCGCGTTTGCGAGCTTCTTTCACTGCGCCGGTAAGCACCTGATCAGTTTGAGCCTTCCTCGTTTCTGGAGTGAGATCCCAACTCGTTGAGTCGATTCTGATGCCGTCTATCCCACCCCACCTGGCGATGAACTCAGATAGCTCAGAGAAATGAGTAAAAGTCACCGTAACATCGACGGTTGCGGTGAACTCCGCTTGCCCACGTTGGCCTTGATGATCCCTATGCTGGAGTATGTGGGTGCGGACATGCTCCATGGACCAGGCGCTTAGCGGTGCCTCGGCTGAGGCTTCGAGACGTCGCAACTCGGACACAAGATCTGCGGCAACGCGCTGGGTTAGTTCAAGTGACTCCTGCTTGTCGAGAGAACTGTGCTGAATGCTTAGCTGCACATGCGCCAGTTCTGGAGCAAGGCGAATGGAATGAGAAGCACGAACCGAGATCTGCATGTTCTCCATTCTGACGGTTCCCACTGACAATTGGGAGGATCTTCACCAAAGGATGTCAGCGGCTGATACCGAAGACTGTGTCCAGGCCGAAGAAATTGGCATGCCTCCACCAGCAGTAATCGTGTGTTCCGCGTATATGCCGGAAGGAGATGACATTCAATCCACGCTCTTGGGCTTCTGCGAGGAAGTCCAAAGATTGCTGAGCGATCGGCTCATCTCGTCCAGAAACAAGGGCCAGTGTGATGTCAGGACTGGGCTCAGTCTGCGCCAATAGGCGTCGATGCTTTCCGACGGAGGTGAGGTCTGGCATCATCGGCTGCCCAGCGTCATAGAAGAACGAACCCGAGATACATACGCCGTTAGATGCTGTTTCGGGTGAAGTAAGTAGTACCCCGACGACTCCCAAGCCACCGTACGACTGGCCAACAAGCGTCACATCAGAACCGGCAAGTGTTACCTCCCAGGCTTTGCTTAGATATGCCAGGACATCGCGCAACGTAGCAACGGTCGCAGCCGGGTCGGTGAGATCTGCTTCACGATCTGTATATTCCATCGACGACATCAGCACCAGGTTGGCGTCGTAGCCAGCCTGTGACCATGCGGCAGAGCCCAGCCCTTCTTGGAGCCACGCATCGCCGTCAAAGAACACCACAGTTCGTGCTGTTCCAGAAGGGGCCCGAAGCCACCAGATCTCGCGCTCGCGGCCATAAGAATGTCGAACAATATCGTGAGAGAGGTCTGTGTCCGCGCTATCCATCGCTGCTTCTACTTGGTGGCCGGAGAAGTCTGGTCCTTGATAGATCGAGAGCCGCTTGCGAGGAATGTTGTGCGGATTGAGAGGGCACATACGGTGAGACGTAAAGAGCCAGACCAGACGTTCATGTCCGTCGGTCGTCTCTGGCATTGGACCTTCAGGAGTGGTGAATGAGTAGGTGTAGCAACAGTCGGTCGGGAGTAAGAGTGTGAGCTGGAAAAGTCCGGTTTCTCCTACTCGTCGAAGGCGGATCGAATCCACATCATTGATGTGGGCAGCTTGAAATCCTGCCAGTAGCAAATAATGAGCGTTGGTAACGTCGTCGGGTTGCCAGTCGAGGAAGGATACAGCCGCCATCGGCACACCATCGACTACATATGTCGTGCCAACTATGTAGCCAGGGGTTGAACGATAAAACTGTTCAGCGGCACTAGCCTTATCGCTGGCGTTGAGAATATCGTTGTGCCACTGGGGTGTAACTGATGCTAACTCGCCTGAAGCAAGGAACGGGGTCGGGGCTAGGAATACATTCATGAGTGTCCTTTCGTTCAAAAGCTAGGCGGAGAAAAGAGAACCGTTACGAGGAAACAGCGAACGTCCTTGTCTGCCGATGCGAAAGACTAACACCATAAAACGGATCTAGTCCATACATTTATTAGTGAATAGCTGAATAGGAGAAATAGCCGTAAATTAGTGCCATGGCTATAGCAATGATTATTGGGGCAGGCTCAATGGGAACTGCCCTTGGCGCCGCTTTGAGTAAGGGCGGTATTGAGGAACTGCTGGTTGTCAATAGCACGAAAGAGTCCACGGCTCACGCTGCTGCAATTATTGGTGCTACTGCTGCAGAATTGTCTGATGTAGCTCGTGCCGATTTAGTTATCCTCGGGGTAAAGCCACAGCAGATCGCTGACGTGGCGAGAAGGATCGCCCCAGAGCTGCGGGCGGATACCGTGGTTGTGAGCCTTGCAGCCGGGATCTGTCTGGCTGAGATAGAAACTCTGTTACCTCAGATTGCAGTCATTCGCGCGATGCCAAATACGCCGGTCCGGGTGGGTCAAGGCGTAGTGTCATTGACGGGTGGCTCTGCCGCAACTGCCGAGCAGATGATCTGGGTGAAGGGGCTGCTGGTGCACGCCGGGCTTATTGTTGAAATCCCGGAAGCGCACATTGCGCAAGTCATTGCGGTAGCAGGATCAGCCCCGGCCTATATCTTCTACGTCATTGAAGCCATGATTGATGCTGCTGTAGCGCAGGGGATGCAACGTAGCCTTGCAGCGGAACTAGCAATTCAGACGGTTGCAGGTTCAGCTCGGCTGCTGCAAGAGTCAGGCGATAGCCCAACTGTTGCGCGAGAGAAAGTGACAAGCCCTGGGGGAGTGACGGCAAAGGCGATTCGAGAGCTTGACGAGCGGGCAGTGAAAGCAGCGATTGCTGCTGCCATGGATGCAACAATACGGTGATTGCGTCGCGTATGCCCGAGTCTGGCTAAAGGTTGCTCAGTATTCAAGATATTTAATACTACGATAGTTCGGTAAGGTTCTAGTTGTCGTATAAAAGCAGCGGGATCTGCTCAGCGGTAAATATCTTAGTAGCTATTTACTGGCCTGGGCGAACTAAATATGATCATCGCTCGCTCGCTAACGATTGGTCTTGTTCAGATATAGGCGGAGATGATCTAATCAGTCGCAGTGTGCTACTAGAGGAAAGGTAAGCTCATGGAGCAATACCAGATCAAGCATAATTTTTGGCAGCCGTCGAAGGCGATATTCGATAAGTATCGAACTCGTCGCCGCTGCATCGTGCGGCTTAGCGTTGAACCTGTTGCAGCGCTG
>CAMQXE010000207.1 GCA_947038745.1 uncultured Propionibacteriaceae bacterium
AGCAATTAGCGTCTTAGCCGTCGAACCAGTCGAGATGATCTCGACACCAGCCTGAGCTAAAAGCGAGCCAACCTCCTCAATTCCGGTCTTGTCATAAACAGAGATCAGAGCACGCTGTAGTGGTTGGCGATCAGTCACGAGTTTTCCTTATCTATCTGCCAGGCAATTAAGGGTTTCGACGAGCAGTTCTCGCTCGACAATCTTGATCCGCTCATGGAGCGACGCTTCCGTATCAGCATGGTCAATATCAACGACCCGCTGTGCAATAAGTTCCCCGGTATCAATGCCGTCATTGACCCAAAAGATCGACGCCCCAGTTACCGTCGCACCCGCGGCCAGCGCATCACGCACCGCATGCGCGCCTGGAAAAGCAGGTACTAACGACGGATGTGTATTAATGATCTGGCCGCCGAATCGTTCCAAGAACGGGTGATCGAAGAGCTTCATGAAACCAGCGCTCACCACCAGATCGGGGGCGTACGCTGCGACAGCGGCGGTTAATTCTTCGTCCCAGGCACGCCGCTGCGCCGTTCCACGCTTAAAGTTGCCCGCCATCGGTACCGCAAATGTCGCGATACCGGCGTGTTCAGCTCGCACTAGGCCAGGGGCTAGCCGATCATCGGAGCCCACCGCGACTATCTGATACTGAGCCAAACCACGCTGCTGCGCATCAAGGAGTGCTTGGCACAACGTTCCCGTGCCAGAAAGCAAAACGACGACGCGCAAAGGGCTCACGCCCTCACTCTATTCGACGTCCTCCAACGGCTTAACATTGGCTAGCCTTCGCGCACGAAAGATGCCGATGGCAGAGCCAGTTACAGCGCCCGAAATACCCAACAATGACGTAGCCAGTGTCGCTAATTCACCTAGCCGAGGGCCAATACCCGCAAGTCGATGCGTCCCTAATGAGCCGCGAGACAGCGCCGCAAAACCAACCACGATCAGCGCTGCCAGGATTCCTGCCATTGCTGAGCTCAGCGCCATCTCATCGATACCAGCCGATTCCCTATCCCGGACTGCGAGCCAAGCAGCAACAGCTCCAGCGAGCGCCCCACCGATCAACCACAAGTAGAGATACCAGTGCCCTGAACCTGTTGGCAACGCCCCGATGATCGGAATACCTGGCAGCATACCCACATGTGTATTGGCGATGGAAACTGTGGAATCTGGACCTACGACGAATCCTCCACCTAGCACATAGGCGCTAGCCCACAGCAAAAACGTTGGCGCATAGGCAAGGTCTAGCAAGATTAATGCGACGACGCCTACCGCACCTGGCTTCAAAGCCCGCTGCAACGTCATCATCTCGTGTCCATGCACAATCAACGTCCCAAGTAAAGCCACCAAAGCAACAGCGAACACAACCCCAGCTCCGGCCAAGGCAGCACGGGGTAAACGTCGCGCCCAGATTGGCCAGCCGCCAGTGATGTCTAGTCGAGTAACTCTCCATGAGCCCCAAAACGTCGCGACCAGTGCAACGGCAGCAGTCACCAATAGTGTTCGTCCTGCATCGACTGGCTTCACGAAGAAAGACGCCATTATGGAAACGATCCCGGAGTAGCAGCCGGTAAGCAGCAGAGCTGGTTTCCAGGCTGCCGCAGTAGCCGACAACCTCACGTTTGGTTCTGCGGCAAGACCTTGCCGCGACGCAAATGCACAAGCCTGCCCTAACATCACAGCCACAAGCAGTGTTAGCCCCAATGGCACCAATGAAATATGCAACGCGCCAATCTCTATGACACAGCCATGCGCAAGTAGCCACACTCGTATTCCTGTGCCAACTGCGCCAACGAAGCTGCCAGACATGGCTCCCAACCAGACAGCAACAACAGCTCCAGCGAGCAGGAGCAGGCCTCCTACTGCCACAGCGATTGCTCCCACAACGGCAGCAAGCCACCACGGCAAAACCGCTACTTTTTGCGGCTTAGATTTATGCGCTTGGGTGCGCACCGACAGCTTTATATCTGAACTAATCCTTGGCATGGTCTAACTAGTGTCCCAGGAATGTCGAGTCATGGGACTGCGACGCGACCAAACTCGCTAGAGTGGTGTTAGCAGAAAGGAGAACTCATGGCAGACGATACGCCACGGCGAGGCTTGCTTCAGACACCAGTTCCCACACCCGATGATGTGGACCCTGCCCTTCTGCCTCGACGATCCTCAGAGGTTTGGGAGTTCCAAGGGAACGCTGAGACTGACGCCGATGAGCCACGGCGCTCTTCTGCTACAGACGATGTAGCCGTTGATAAGGGCTCAGACGATGCCGTTGTTTCCCCAGCCCGCGTTGTGATTCCACCGATTCCTGCTCAACCTGCAGGAGCTTCTACTCTTGGTAAGTTTGCTTCAAGCCCCGCTTCGGCAGAAATTATTGCCGTAGCGCGACGTTCAGCAACCAGCCCAACGCCCTGGACTGAGGTTAAACCGCGACGTTCAGCAACCAGCCCGAGCGAGTGGGAGCAGTGGGCTGATTCCCCCACAAGCCCCCCGTCATATGCGGAGCTTTCCCAAGCAGCATCAGATAAAAATCTACCCGAGCCAACGATTAGATTCGAAGCACCGTTAGCTACAGCAGCTACCGCCAATTCCGCTGGTGGGGTATCTGCTGGCCGGTCCTTGCCCGACTGGGTCTGGTACGTCATGTCCGCACTTGTACTTGCGATCTGTGCCGCTTTGCTTATTCTCGCGCTCTAAACAAACTATTGCTTCTCTATAGCAAAGTGCCGTCTGGATTCTTACACACCAGACGGCACTTTATTTTGCCATTGCACTAGTTATTAGGCGGCGCATGCCCAACAACTCGAATCGGCGCGTCATCCTCCACACCTTTACCCTACTCGACACCTACCATCGGTATTCGCCAGGCCAGTAGGGCGTGTGGAGTTCACAACTTTTCTAGTGGAGAGCGCGAAATAAGGAACCGTTTTACCCCACCAGAACCAAAATCGATATCTGCCGTGGCCTTATCGCCAACACCAGCCGTCGCAACCACAGTGCCCATACCAAAGGTCGCATGCAAGACCCGATCTCCGGCTGCCAGCTCCGACGGTGATTTGGGCTTTGGTGCGCCAGAACCAAAAGTACGCCCAGCCGGTTCGTTGCCATAATCCTGATTA
>CAMQXE010000208.1 GCA_947038745.1 uncultured Propionibacteriaceae bacterium
ATTCCATTGCTGATGCGCAAGCAGCCGTCAAAGAGATGGAGCTGAAATACGAGTCAGCCACCCTTACTTTCAGCACTGGCCGTGGCAGCTTCGCTCTCCGTTATGGCAAGGGGCTCACTGTCGATGGGGCAAAGATAGACACCGATTTCCCACGATATGACAATCCTTGGGTTCATTGCGAGCGCGATTCTGAGCAGCTAGAGATCTCCTGCTACGGCGAACGTCTCACTTTGGACTGGTCTGCTGGCACTCGAACTATTAGCAAACTGAGTTAAGAACTCCTAGGTTTCGGTTTCGGAGTTGTCTTAGACGAGGTTGGGGTTGTCTTTGTAGGCGCCGGGGTCAAAGGCACTTTCTCGGCAGGACCATAAGGTAATGGTTCGCTCTGGTCATAGTTGCCAGTAATGAGATCGTCATCTTTATGAGCCATGTAGTACTCATCCATGCGATCATTTTTCAACGCTTGCGACAAGCTGTAGAGCTGCTCCCAATCAACAACATTTGCTGCCTGTCCATCGGCAGAAGTCTGGTAACCCGCAATCGGTACCATCAGAGTTCTCACATCGGCAGCCGAACTAATTTTCAGGCTTGTCACAAGACCCAAGATGTAGCTATCCGTGACGGTGTCATCAACAGTGATGGTCTTAGCTACCTCAGTAATGGTTTTATTCAATGAGCTGACTCCGCCAGACTTCGTCGTCGCAAGCAGCTTACCGACGATCGCTTGCACTACTAAGCGCTGCCGAGCAGTTCTATCAAGATCACCGTTAGGTAGACCTTTGCGTTCGCGGCAGTAGTACAAACCGTAGTCACCTTCCAGATGAATCCGGCCCGCTGGGTAGACGTATCCGTTATCGCCTACAGACTCAACCTCGTTATCAATATCAACTCCGCCAACCAAGTCCATAAGCTGCACAAAACCTGCAAAGTCGATTGTGGCAACATGCTGAATCGGAATATCTAGAAGATCCTCAACCGTAAGTACCGTCAAAGGTTCCTTACCCAGATCATAGGCAGCGTTGATCTTGGCCCAGTTCGCATTATGGATCGGTACCCACATATCCCGCGTCAGCGAAATAACGTAGGCATGCTGCCGATTAGCTGGCAGATATACCAACATCATGGTGTCGCTACGGCTGCCGTCTTGCCCATCGATGCTTTGCGGGTCAGTACTGCGACGTGCATCTGAGCCCAAGACCAGGAAAGTTACCGGGCCATTAATCATGGCAGGTGTAGTACGGCTCACTTCTGAAGGCAACATACCGGGGCTGCGGTGGACATCGCGTAACTTGAACTTGGCATAGGCAAAAGCGCTACCGAAAATCAACAACAACAAACAGGTAATAAGAATGAGTGCCGTACGCAGCGGATGACCCTTTTTGCGTCGTGCTGCACGCTGTGGAGAGCGGGAAATTGAGCGCTTGGCAGTCGCACTAACCTCGATGTCGTCATCAATCAATCGACGCGGTTCCGCCATGCTATTTTCCCTCCCTCATCAACAGTCTTTGCTCCCACACTACCCGTCTAAGCTGTAGCCTTCATCTGTGACCAAGAAGCTAATCGCCTTTTTTTCTTTTATCACCGTAGCTTTTTTCCTTGTCGTAAGGCACGAAGAGCACAAAGCTGCACTTGAGACTGAGCTATGGAAAGAAGCTGCACAAAATACTGATCAGTCCTAGAAACAAACCTACTAGCTGTTACGTCCACGAGCTGCGACGGGCCAGCTCTCGCTATCTCCAGTACCAGTAACCGCGCATAGCGATTCCGCTAAATTGATGGCATTACATGCATGGTTCGGGGCGATGCGGATCGTCGAACCAAGCGCAGGCAAGGTTCCTGCCCACTCAATCGTGCCATGATGCTCAGAGAGCGCCACAATTCGCGCCTCGTGGTTATCAAGAAGTCGCCCATATCCCGAAGCCCAGGCAGCTTTATCTGCACCTAATGCTTTCGATCCGGCATCGACAATAACGCGGCCATTGGCATGGGAAACCACTGTCGCCACACACCACAACGCCACTGCTTCGGGCTGACATGCCTCCAATTCCCACTGCTGCGCATCATTGACAACGTAAACACCAGGACGAGATTCAGTGAGCACCTGTCCATCAGCAAATTCCATCGACGGCGATGAACCCCCAGAAATCACACTCACTGGACGACCTGCTGCTGCAAACGTATCCCGCGCCTTAGCCAGCGCTGTAGCTTCTTGCTCGGCTGCCGCCGCCCGCCCCTGGGGCGCATAGGAATGGCCCGGAAAGGTAAATACTCCGATGATGGGTAGCCCGGCATAGTGTGGTAAATCGGCTACCGCTTCCGGAGCTATTCCTGAGCGGTGCATTCCCGAATCAACCTCAACCAAGATCTCTGCCGTTATTGCGTGTGCAGTAAAGTTGTGCAACGCCGCCGCAGAATCAACGCCTAGCCGCAATTTCACCTGCTGGCTCAATGCAATGAGACGTCGAGCTTTATCTTCATCGGGCCATAACGGATACGCGATGAAAATGTCATCGAACCCACCAGCAGCAAATAATTCTGCTTCGCCAATCGTGGCGACAGTAATCCCCTTGGCCCCAGCTTCGCATTGAAGCCGCGCCAACTCTAGACATTTGTGTGTCTTGACGTGCGGACGCAGTACGTAGCCCCCAGCATCAGCACGAGCCTGAGCATTGGTGATATTGCGACGGACTGCTGCGACATCGAGCGCGAGATACGGAGTTGCCCACATGTGGCTGATCGTAGTCCTGATTACTGGTTCGCAACAGTGCAAATCCCGCCTAAGATCAATGCGTGACCGATCTCATCACCTCAACAGCGAACCCGACCATCAAGCGGGCACGGGCGCTTGCCGACCGTAAGCACCGACGCCACGATGGGTGCTTCTTGGTTGAGGGTGGGCAACCAGTCTGGCGAGCCGTCGAGCTTGGGTGGGAAATCGATACTCTCATCGTGGCGCCAGCACTTCTGCACCGGCCCGAAGCACAGCAGATGGTGGAGCAGCTACGTCTACAAGGCGTGCGTGTAGTTGAGGTAGCACCCAACGTCTACAACGTTA
>CAMQXE010000209.1 GCA_947038745.1 uncultured Propionibacteriaceae bacterium
TGTTTCCGCTCAGCAAGCCCCCGGGGTTCTCATATCCAGCCTCAGGAGAGAGCGAACTTAACATCTGTGAAAGACCGATCAGATCGGGCAAGCCGTCGCTCGGCGTGGGCAGTCGATACATGAGGGTCGATCGGTTAGGGAGGGCGAATAGCACACCGTTCGGCACGTAGACACCAAGCTGGTTCACCAGAGCAGGCATATCGGCTGCCTTGGCAGCGATGAACATCGACTCACCGGTAATGGAGCGAACATTGTCTTCGTCGAAGATCTCATCGATGGGCTCAGCGTTCGTGTTCAGCTGACCCTGAGTAAAGAGCTCCTCCACCGCGATGCCCAGTTCGGCGATGGTGCCATCGGTGAGTTTCTCTACGTGAGTAGGGAAATCAAGGCACAAGATCAACGAAAGGTCATCGCTGAAGTGACGCGCGTAGCCATACTCTTGTGATTCCTTCGCTGGGATCAGTCGAGTGCGGATCATCGTCATAATCTCGTCACGACTAGGAGCTGATCCGGTTTCGGACTCGACTGTAGCTACCACCATCTGGAGCCAACGCTGCAGACGAGGCTCCCACTCGGATACAGAACCCGCCATCAAATCGTCGGCGATATTCTCCATCGAAAGCATGCCCTGACCAGCGACCTGCAAGGCTTTCCCACTCTCGGTCAACACCGGCTGAGCCGAAATGCCATGACGCTGAAGTTCTTCCATCAGGTAGCCCGCAGCTCCATTGAGGATCGAGTCACGATCCGTGCTCGGCTTGTTCGACATCTGGGTTCCTTCCCCTAAACCAATTCGGTATCGGAATAGTCTTTGTCAATCTCAAACATGTCAAATTCACGGAGTCTCTTGTGGACTGCAACGCCATACGCAGCATCAGCGAGGCCAGCTTGAATCCGTCAATGAGCACGATCATACTGTGCCGATATTTCCGGGCAGTTATCGAAGGATCTGGCCATCAGCCAGGACCCGCAGCAACACGGCACGGAACTCGTTGATTGCCAGAGTCAGCTCTGTCTGTATTGCCAGACTCCTCAAAAACATCTGCTTTCAGCGTTAATACCATCGACAACGTTATCGAGACGAGAAAAATTGATGCGTGAACAACGTAATGATGGCGACCCCAGAAGGAGCCGCCATCATTGTTCAGGGATGAGTGGAGATGGCGGGAATTGAACCCGCGTCCTTACGAGGCGACTCAGACATTCTCCGGGCGCATTCGGCTATACGTTCTACTTGGCTCCTACGCTCACGCCGACGAGTCGTAGACAAGCCCAGTCTGATAAAAGTCCCCTATCAACCCTCGGACAAAGTCGATAGAGCAAGCCTCCTAAATGAGGCCAGCTACCGGAGCGGAGACACCCCCGGGCTGACCCTTCGATCGCTGATCAGGCAGCGAGAGCGAAGTCAGTGCGCGTATTGTTGGCACTTATTGGTTTCCAGAGATCGTTTACGAGATAACCCTGGATCCTCGGCCCGCTTCTTCTGAGACTACCGTCCCAAGTCGAAACCGATCATCCCCCTGTTTAGTTATTTAGCTTCGCGATAAAATGAAGCTTTTCTAGTATAGCGCCCTAGCAGCACTTTCTCTCATTATTTTCTAGATCTTGGGACTAGCTAGTGGTACACCTTCATTAAGCACCTGCAACCGTAGAACATATGACACTGGGTTACGCCAATCTTCGCCTTGTGCCGCCTTGAAAATACCAATAAAGCTCAGCACCAAGAAAACAATTATCGAGACTGACATGAATAGAGGTCCCATGCTGTTGTAGTTATAGGGATCACTTGGTAGGCAATCAGCTATCCACAAACATGCCAGCCCCAGTAGATGTGAAACAAAATAGAAGTTAAATGCTTTAGCAGCTTCTCGACGCGAATAACTGCCTGGTCGGCTAGTAAAAAATACTAATGCTGGGCCAAATAACCAAGTACAAAAGAATGAATAATGCGCAAATGATGCTGCTGCTCGCCCGCCCCGATCTTGATTAGCGGCCATAGCCGGCTGCCACGTTGATTGCGGAACTACGACAGCTGGACGATGTACTAGCCCCAAAAATGCCGCATTAAGTTCACCACGATTGCTTGCTTTGCTGACAACATCAAGCCGCTGAGCCAGTTCTTTGTCATCAATACGGCCTTGATCTCGAACATTCTCTAGCCACGATATCGCTCGTTTTCGCTGCTCATCATTGACTTGAAGTTCAAGGGTAGGATGTGGTTCGTACAGCGGAAACTCAGGCATGACTCCATTATCTTCCATTTTGTTACTAGAAACATCAGGGCTATCCCTTAACTGACCCCACATCTTTGTTATCTCCCCTAGTCTATAGATATGCAAAAACCAGAAATTGATTTCCCTGAAGGTCCAGCACCTACCGAACTCGTAATTGTTGATGAGGTTGTTGGCACTGGCGCTACCGCTACTGCCGGCTCTCTTGTAGATGTTCACTACGTAGGTGTCGCCTACTCAACTGGCGAAGAGTTTGATTCCTCTTACAATCGTGGCGACGCGCTACAGTTCCCGCTAGGCGCTGGCATGGTCATCCAAGGATGGGATCAAGGCATCGTCGGAATGAAAGTTGGCGGGCGGCGTAAGCTCATCATCCCAGCACATATGGCTTACGGTGACCGTGGCGCAGGCGGCGTTATCAAGCCTGGCGAAACCCTAATTTTCGTATGCGATCTTATGGCTGTATCTGAATAATTTTTCTTAACTGCTAACTACGGTGGCAGCTAACTTCTATTTGTTGAGAGTTAGCCGCCACCATATTTTTAGTTACTTTCTGCTACCAGGAGCCGCCGCCACCGCCGCCGCCACCACCGCCGACAGATCCGCCGCCACCGAAGCTAGAGCCACCAGAGCCAAAACCGCCACTATCAGAACTATCGATATGAGGTGTTGCTGCCGAGCTCATCGACCGATCAAAGACATCGGCGTCAAAGTTGCTGTAGCCATACCAGTGTCCGTAGTACCAGCTAGGTTGAACATCTTGGATTCTTCCCATAGCAACAAGCTGAGAACACAGTTTTGTCCAACGCTC
>CAMQXE010000210.1 GCA_947038745.1 uncultured Propionibacteriaceae bacterium
GGCCAGTGCCGCCATAAACGACGAGATCGTCGGGGCGCTCAGCTACCTCTGGGTCGAGGTTATTTTGGATCATGCGGAAGGGGGCTTCTGTCTGCCAGCTCTTCGCCGTCAATGTTGTGCCGCGCGGAGCGCGTACCGGACGGGCGCCTTCGAGTGCCATGCCATCTCCTTGATCGTCAGATGCGTACCCCTCTAGTTTGCTGGGTCAGTTTCCATGACGACGAACCGGGGTCGGTTTATTCCGGGTCAGTTACCCGCTGTAGCACCAGAGTAGTCCGCAGTTACGCCAGGGAATCGATCCAGGCTTGATGCAGTGCAGCGTAGTGCCCGCCTTGGTGAGCGATCAGATCCGCTGGCGAACCATCTTCCACGATCTGTCCATGCTCCAAAACCAGCACCCGGTCTGCGATCTCTACCGTCGAGAGCCGATGAGCAATGATGATGGCCGTGCGGTTCTTGAGAATCGTCTGTAGTGCATTCTGAACCAGACGTTCTGATGGCACATCTAATGATGATGTTGCCTCATCGAGAATGAGCACTGCCGGATCAGCAAGGAAAGCCCGGGCAAAGGCAATAAGTTGCTTCTGCCCTGCTGAAATCCGTGAACCTCGCTTGCCTAGATCCGTGTCGTAGCCTTCGGGCATCGCCTCGATAAAGTTTGCTGCCCCCACCGCTTGCGCAGCTGCCATAATCTCCGCTCGGGTTGCCCCCGGCTTACCAAAAGCGATGTTGTCGGCAACCGACCCATCGAACATGAAGTTCTCTTGCGTTACCAACGTGACTGCGCGACGTAAATCAGCTTCAGCAAGTTTGCGCAGATCTACGCCATCAAGCCGGATCATGCCCGCCGTCGGGTCATAGAACCGCGCAATCAGCTTGGCAATCGTTGTCTTCCCGGCACCAGTTGTCCCCACCAAGGCCACCGTCTGCCCTGCGGGAATCCGCAATTCTAGCCCCGGTAGCACCAGATGGCCTTCGACGTAGGAAAAGCAGACGTTCTCAAAATCAATAGACCCCTGAGCATTCGGTAGCAGTACCGGCTCATCCGGTTCAGCTAATACCTCTGGCTCTTCAAGAACTCCAGAAAGCTTCTCAAGCGCAGAGATTGCTGATTGGAAAGTGTTATAGAACTGGCTAATTTCACCCATCGGTTCAAAGAACATCCGCAGATAAAGCAGGAACGCAGCCAACGCGCCGACGGTCATCTGCCCATCCATTGTCATTAAACCGCCGACGATGAGCGTGATACCGATAGTGATATTGCCAGTGAGCCGTACCGCTGGCATGAAGATAGCCATTAGCCGGAAGGCTTTGACGTTGATGTCTTCGTATCGGGTAGCCGCATCGAGGAAGATGTCTTGGTTGCGCGGTTCCCGCCGGTAGGCCTGCACCGCTTTCATGCCGCCCATCGTCTCGGTGAAATGAACAATCACGAGCGAGGCCATCTCTCGGACCTTGCGATAGGTCTTGGATGAATTGATCGAGAACCACCGCAGGAGCAAAAGCAGAATCGGGAAACTCACCAGGCAGATCAAGCCCAATGTCGCATTGGTCCAGACCAACAAGGCGCCGACGCCTACTACCGTCAGCATTGCCGTGATGATCGAATCTAGGCCCGAGCTCACTAATTCCTGGATAGCGTCGATGTCATTGGTGAGCCGTGAGATAACGCGCCCAGAGGTGTAACGATCATGGAATGCGACGTCGAGGCGCTGAAACTTGCGAAAGACTCGTCGGCGTAGCTCCAGCATGACCTGCTGGCCGATCCGTCCAGAAACACGCAAGAAGAAAATGCGGGTGACCGTCTGGGTCACGATGACCGCAATCATCGCAGCCATGACCAGCCACAACTCGCGCGTAGTGCCACCGTGCATAATTGTGGGAACTGCGTTGTCAAGCCCCCGTTGAACCAGCTTCGGCATAGCCAGACGCGCAGCATTTTCTAGTAAAATGGCGGCAACCAAAATCGGCAAGAACCACACAAAAGGCTTAATCAATGAGCCCAATAACTGCTTGCTGCGGCCTTTAAGAAATACTGACGCCTGTTGCGTGGTGGCTTTATTGCTGCCCTCCGCCCCCACTCCCCCCCAGGCTTCAAGCTGATCGACAGGTGCCGCTTCATTTATGTTCTGACTCATCGCGCACCTCCATCTAGCCCAGCGGAACCATCTAAGAGATCCATCCCCTTTTCCGCATTAAACTCCCCTGCCAGAAGATCCCGGTAAGCCTCATTCGTCGCCAGTAATTGCGCATGCGTCCCAATCGCTGCAACCGTGCCACCATCGAGCATGGCAACACGATCAGCCAAGAGCACCGTAGAGGCTCGGTGCGCGACCACGATTCCTGTCACCCCGACCAGCACTCGCTTCAATGCTGCTTCCACAAGCGCTTCGGTATGAATATCTAGTGCTGACAAGGTGTCATCAAGAACCAGGATCTTTGGTTGCACAAGAACCGCCCGAGCCAGGGCCAATCGCTGCCGCTGACCACCAGATAAGCTCATTCCTTGCTCACCAATCCGGGTATCAAGGCCCCACGGCAAGTCATAGACAAAACCGGCCTGCGCCACCTCAATTGCGCGAGCAATCTCTGGACCCGTCGCATCGCTACGCCCCAGAGTAAGGTTTTCTCGCACAGACATCGAGAACAGCGTTGGGTCCTCAAAAGCCGTTGCGACGATGCTGCGCAAATTCGGCAATGTGAGTTCGCGGATATCGACGTCATCAATAGCGATACTGCCCGAAGTAACGTCCATCAGCCGAGGAATGAGGTTCGTCAGTACTGTCTTGCCAGACCCAGTACCACCCACAATCGCCAGTGTTTCACCAGGGGCTAGCTCAAGATTAAGGTCATGCAGAACCGGCGTATCAGCGTCGGGAAACTGGTAGCCCACATTGCGCAGGCTCAGTTTTCCGGCAACATTCTCAAGCTCACGGTCGCCACCAGTAATCGTTGTAGGAGCATCAAAGATTTCTGCCACCCGATCAGCGGCCGTCATAGCCTCCTGTACTTGTGAT
>CAMQXE010000211.1 GCA_947038745.1 uncultured Propionibacteriaceae bacterium
TGTTGTATCGTGAGATATCACTTCCAAGGAAGTAGGCCAGTGCTTAACAAAATTCTGCTCAGTTCGTTGCTGTCCATGAAAGTTTGCAGAGACGCTGAGCTGAGAATATCTTGTGGATCTAGAGCCCTCAAACCGAACACCGTGCTCCATTAAAATCGAAGTGCAATCCCTACCACACCGCAAATCCGAGACCGGCCCTGCAGCAGTCATCGTGAGAGACCAGGCGTCCACAACCGGCGCTCTATAGCCGTTGTAGTTTGGCACCACCAACACCGCGGAATCATCAGGTCCTGCGGCAAGGGCATCGCGCAGCGTATACGTGATGGTGTAGCTGACTTCCTCAACCTCTTGAGCCGACTCACCCAACTCATAGATACCAAAAGTGCCAAGCTCCCTACCCTCGTGCTCAAGCCGCCTAATAGTTGGACTAGCAGTTGGGCTTGCTGACATGAGATCGGAGATAATCCAGACCGCTTCCTTTCCATCATCACGAGCAACCCGCTCAGGGATCGCAACGTTAGGCTTTTTCCGGCTTCTCGTACCGAAGTCATATTGGAGCTGCATCGTGACCTTAATCGTGCCGTCTGGCTGGACTGCATACGTAGTATCAGAGTGCTGTAAACGTATATCCATATCCATTTCAGCTTGTGCTCTGCTCGCTGGCATCGCGGAGCCAGCGAGGACTAGAAGAAACAGCACCCAGCCCAGGAATCGACGTGATCGCATGGCTCTATTATGCAGATCTTGGGTGCATCCAGCGACGAATGAGTATGGGCTGCATCGTTCCGCATCAGGAATGTGCTTCTCAGAAGGGTACTGAACTAACGGAGGAGTTCTCCGCGAGGGCGACGAACCGCACGCCCTAGATTGACCCCGCCGTATTCGTCAGCAGTAAAAACGCGTGAATGATGCTCGTCTACACTGCGGACCACGTTTGTGAGTAGCGTGATCTGCTCTCCCATCAAACGCACTCGATCTTCGAGTTCCAGAATGCGACGAATGCCTGGAAGATTAATTCCCTCATCTTGAGATAGGTGCTGAATCAGCAACAACTTGGCGATGTCATTGCGCGAGTAACGCCGCCCCCGACCGCGTGCACGCTGCGGAACAACCAAACCTAACCGGTCATATTGGCGCAACGTCTGCGGGTGCATACCGGCCAAATGCGCTGCCGTCGAGATGACAAAAATGGGAGCATCTCGATCAATCGCAGTCGGTAGGTTCGGGATCATTGTCCAATTCCATCACGCGGGCGGAAATCTGTCGTCGCCTTCTGGAACTCAAGTAAAGCCGTGCGGGCTTCACCACTCAAAGTTGCTGGTACTGCGACTTCAACCGTCACCAATAGATCCCCAGGCTCTCCTTTAGCTGGAGTTATCCCCATCCCCCGCACTCGCAGAATCCGACCATTTGGTGTTCCTGCAGGAATACGGATCGTTGTGGTTCCGGTCAAGGTCGCCACCTCAATCTCTGCCCCTAGACAAGCCTCTGGGAAAGTAACTGGAACCGTCACCGTCAGGTGCTTACCTCGACGTCCAAACGTTGAGTCGGGACGTACCTTCACCACGACATAGAGATCACCCGTCGATCCACCTGCGCTGCCAGGCGATCCCTTACCGGCGACCTTAATCTTTTGCCCATCGGAAATTCCGGCAGGAACTCGAATCTGAATTGATCGCTGTGAACTTGCTCTGCCTGAACCAGCGCATCCTGGGCAAGGTTCGGTGATCTGAAGCCCTCGCCCATGACACTTCGGACACGGTTGGCTCACGGAGAAAACATCCCCCGTTGTCTGCGACACATTGCCTGAACCATGGCATTGGGTACAGGTGACCGGACTTGACCCCGGTCGCGCACCTGTTCCTTGGCAGGTTTTGCACGCATCAGCGCTACGTAGCTGGAAAGCGACGGTTGTACCGTAAACCGCTTCACGGAAGTCAATCGTGACTTCGCCTTGGATATCAGCGCCACGCTGTGCCCGTGAAGCGCCGGGCTGCCGACCGCCCCCGAAAATCCCGCCAAATAGATCACCCAAGCCGCCAGCATCGCCAGCTATCTTCGTTCGAGCGAAAAGATCCTCGAAACTGCCTGCTGCGCCACCTTGAGTAGCACGTCCAAACTTGCCAAACGGGCCTGCCGATAACGCCCGCACTTGGTCATACTCTTGACGCTGTTTTGTATCAGATAGGACTGAATGTGCCTCGGTAGCCTCTTTGAAACGTCGCTCAGCGGCAGCGTCACCGGGGTGCGCGTCAGGATGGTTTGCCCGCGCGAGCTTGTGAAAGGCCTTCTTGATTTCTGTCTCAGAGGCATTTTTGGGCACACCAAGAACCGCGTAGAAGTCCTTGTCCATCCAGTCTTTGCTACTCAAGGTATTCCTTACCGCACGCTAGTTCTCAGGCTCGGCTACGGTTACTCGCGCGTGACGCACGATCCGCTCACCAAGGGTATAGCCAGGCTGCAACACGGTCCCAACCTCAGGCTCGGTCTGGCCTTCATGTCCAGGCACACTCATCATGGCTTCGTGTAGCTGAGGATCAAAGACCTCACCAGCTTCACCGTAGGCCACCAGCCGGTGCTTCGTAGCCACCTTGTCTAGCTCTTCAGCGACGAGCTTGAACCCACCGCTTAGTTCTTCATGCTGCTTAGCCGCAGCGATGGCGTCCAATACCGGTAATAGATCAGATACAACCGATTCCATTCCGATCTGACGAGCCCGATCACGGTCACGATCAACCCGGCGCTTGTAATTGACGTACTCAGCCTGGAGCCGCTGCAGATCTTCAGTGCGCTCAGCAAGCTGCTGCGCTAAATCAGGGATGACTTCCTCTACTACAACTGGCTCTTCAGCCACAACGGGCTCATCTGCAGACGAGGCATCAAATTGAGCTTCTAAAGCCTCAATAGTTTCGGCGTCATTTTCTGGGACAAAATCACTCACAGCTTCAGTCTTCCTTCGTGAGAAAACTCCGGGCGGAGCGGTGGAATCCCGCCCCGCCCGAAGT
>CAMQXE010000212.1 GCA_947038745.1 uncultured Propionibacteriaceae bacterium
CGCCATAGTCACCAGGAAGGTTTACAAGGAATACCCCGATCCACTGTTGAGCGGGGACCGAAAGACTAAACACATCGACATCCCCGGCGCTCTCAATAGCGCCCTGTTGAGAACCATTAAGGATAATCTTGGCTTGTGGTGCCGAACAATTTGCGCCTATATCGGCAGCTACAGCTGATGGAAGAGGGGCTATAAATGGCCCCATAAGGATCGTCATCAAGCCACAAGCAAATAGGACTGCCGTGCGAATATGCGGGGATTTCATTTCTTCCTTTCACTTTTATTCGCGCCATGCAATACCCGTGTTGCCTAACTTGCATACAAGCGCTGTTGCGATTATTGCTTGGAATGATACTACGTCCGCTAACAAAATAATATGAGAACCTCAGCAATCGTTAACAACCTAAGATATTCTCCGTCCCTTGCTGTATCATGGAATAATAGCGGCCCCACCCGAAGGTGGAGCCGCTATCTACGTCAGCTAGAGATTAGCCTTTGGTGATGATGGTGCCAGCTTCGCCAGCGAGAATTGCAGCCGCATCGGCTAGACGACCGATACAAGCCTTTCCACCTGTGAGCTCGACGAAGTTACAGCAAGCATCTACCTTCGGGCCCATAGAGCCAGCCGGAAGATCCATGCCACGCATGACCGTCGTCGTGGTCTTGCCAATGGCTTCAGCGTGATCGGTGCCAAAGTCCTTCATCACCTGAGCAACGTCGGTGAGGATCATGAGGATGTCAGCATTGAGATCTTCGGCTACCTTGGCACCAGCAAGATCTTTGTCGATAACTGCCTCAACGCCACGCAGGGTGCCGTCAGCCTCACGGACGACGGGCACGCCGCCACCGCCAGAGCAGATGACCGTCTTACCAGACTCAACGAGCTGCTTGATCGTCTCGATCTCAACGAGCCCCTTGGGCTTCGGCGAGCCGACAACACGACGCCACTTGGCTCCGTCGGCCTTGACTGACCAGCCCTTTTCGGCAGCAAGACGCTTAGCCTCAGCCTCGTCATAGACCGTTCCAACAAACTTCGTCGGGTTACCGAAGGCCGGGTCTGCTTCGTCAACGAGCGTCTGCCCGACGACAGCAACAACTGAGTCTGACTTCAACGCATTCTGCAGTTCCTGCTGCATCCAGTAGCCGATCATGCCCTGGGTCATTGCACCCAAAGTATCGAACGGGTATGGCTCGGTGAGAGTGGCATCGGCAGCAGACTGCAACGCGAGAACGCCTACCTGCGGACCATTTCCGTGGGTAAGAACCAATTCATGCTCGGCGGCTAGAGGCGCAAGCGCCTCAGCAGCCTTACGAACATTCTCGATCTGAGTCTTGGCGTCAGGCTTTTCGCCACGCTCAAGAAGGGCGTTACCGCCCAGGGCTACGACGATACGCACTATGCCCCCAAAGTGGCGACCATGACCGCCTTGATCGTGTGCATCCGGTTCTCAGCCTCGTCGAAGACGATGGAAGCGCCGGATTCGAAGACGTCGTTGGTGACCTCAAGGGACTCCATGCCAGTCTTCTGGAAGATGTCTTCGCCGACCTTGGTGTTGCGGTCGTGGAAGGCCGGGAGGCAGTGCATGAACTTGGTGTTCGGGTTGCCTGTGGCTTCCATCAGCTCGGCATTGATCTGGTACGGCTTGAGCAGCTTGATGCGCTCGTCCCATACCTCCTTGGGCTCGCCCATCGATACCCATACATCGGTGTAGAGGTAGTCACAGCCCTTGACGCCCTTCTTGGCATCGTCGGTGATGGTAATGCGAGCGCCAGTCTGCTTGGCGATCTCCTTGGCCATCTTGATGACCTCGTCGGAGTTCTGGTTCGACTTCGGTGCCACCATGCGGACATCCATGCCCATCATGGCGCCCGAGATCAGCAGCGAGTTTCCGACGTTGTTACCGGCATCGCCAAGGAATGCGAATGCGATCTGGGAGTACGGCTTATCCGAGAACTCCTTCATCGTGAGCTGATCGGCGAGCATCTGAGTGGGGTGCCACTCGTTGGTTAGGCCGTTCCAGACCGGAACACCAGCATGCTCACCAAGAATCTCGACGAGTTCCTGAGCCGAACCACGGTACTCAATACCGTCGTACATACGGCCAAGAACGCGAGCGGTGTCAGCCATCGACTCCTTGTGACCGATCTGGGAACCGGAGGGATCCAGGTAGGTTACGTGAGCGCCCTGGTCGTGGGCAGCTACCTCGAACGCACAGCGCGTACGGGTCGAGGTCTTTTCAAAGATCAGAGCAATGTTCTTGCCCTTGAGCATCTGCTGCTCAGTGCCTGCGTACTTTGCAGCCTTGAGATCAGCAGAGAGGTCCAGGAGGTACTTCCACTCACGCGGAGTGAAGTCAATCTCCTTGAGGAAATTGCGGTTACGCAGATTGAACGCCATGTGATGGTCCTTTTTTAACAAATGAATCGGGGTTTGCAGGGACCAGGTCGACCTGCACCACCAACTCTAGAGTGCGAGTTTTGTCAGAGTAAACCGGGGGATACACCAAAGCATCACGACTTTACGATCCAGATAAATCTTTGAGCTATCTATTTACTGTGAAACTACCGCGTGCTAGCGTGTCGCCATGTCTCCTGATTGCACTCCGTTAGCCAATACCGGTAGCTCTAGTCTGGTATTCCTAGCCTTGTGTAGCGGTATCGTTGCCGTTGTTATCGGCCTGCGATTACTGCGCCACAGCCGACTTAACACCTTTGTGCTTGCTCTTGCAATTGGTGTCGCCCTTGCGACATTAGTCCTTGGGCACAACAGCCCAGCGCAGGCCGCTGTTAATCCTTGCGTAGCTACGCCAACAGCAAGTACCACCACTGCACCGGCGGCTGCATCAACCACACCAGCGGCTCCAGAAACTACACCTTCAGCTCCAACCACTACCGCTGATCCAACCACACCACCAACCACACCACCAACCACACCACCAACCACACCACCAACCACACCACCAACCA
>CAMQXE010000213.1 GCA_947038745.1 uncultured Propionibacteriaceae bacterium
TAGCCGGTATCGATTTTATTGCTGGGCTGGAGATGTCGACACGCCTTGAAGGGCGATCGATACATCTGTTGGGCTATGGCTGCGATGAGAACTTTCCTCCTTTGCTAGAAGAGCTTGACCGCATTCGACAGTCTCGAACAGGTAGACTGGCCGCTATTGCAGAGAAGCTGACAGGGCTGGGTATGCCGGTAACAGTTGAGGAGATTCTTGCCCAAGCAGGAGATTCTCCCAGCGTGGGACGTCCACATATTGCTGATGCGCTTGTTGCACGAGGATATGTAGCAAACCGTAAAGAAGCATTTGACGCCTATCTCTTTGACGGCGGACCAGCCTACGTGGGTCGCTACGCTACAGCCTTGGCCGATGCAGTAGATCTCATCCATCAAGCCGGGGGAGTTGCCGTGATCGCTCATCCGTGGGGGCGAGAATCTCGTGAGATCGTCACCATAGATGTTCTAGCTGAACTCGTTGAAAAGCATGATCTTGACGGGATTGAGGTTGATCACACCGATCACGATCAAGAAACCCGGGAACAGTTGCGAAAGCTCGGACAAGGATGGGGAATAATTCTCACTGGCTCGTCCGACTATCACGGTACTGGGAAACCCAATAATCCTTTGGGCATTAACACTACCCCGGAGCACATGGTGCAGCGTATTCGTGATCTGCTTGCTTTGCGTCAGAGGCAGCAGTAGTTGTTCTTATAGATGGGCACAGTCGTGCGGTAGCTGCTGTGACCGCTACGATTGGCTCTATGGCTGAGATCAACGACACGATTGACCGAACCTTGCGCTCATCGCTGGAGCGTAGCGACAAGATCGAGGCTGATCTTGCTGTAAATCCCGGAAAATACCGAGTCCTGACTGGTGATCGTCCAACGGGACGACTGCACATCGGACATTACTTCGGATCGCTGCGCAACCGCGTTCGTCTTCATGCCATGGGCATTGACACCTTCGTCATTATTGCTGACTACCAAACGATCTATGACCGTGATCTCGTCGATGGGCTGCAAGACAATGTACTCAATGCCATTGCTGATTACCTTGCGGTAGGCATTGATCCAGCCAAAGCAACAATCTTTACTCATAGCGCAGTCACTAGCCTCAACCAGCTCCTCCTACCATTCCTGGCATTGGTGACTGACGCTGAGCTGCGTCGCAACCCCACGGTAAAAGAAGAACTGGCGCAGTCTGATCGTCCGATGTCAGGGCTAATGCTGACCTTCCCGGTACATCAGGCCGCCGATATCTTGTTCTGCAAAGCGAACCTGGTTCCAGTAGGTAAAGACCAGCTTCCCCACATTGAGATTACTCGTGTTATCGCACGTCGTTTTGATGAGCGATATGGGCGGATTAACCCAGAGCATGCGATTTTCCCTCAGCCCGATGCTTTACTTTCTGCAACGCCGAATGTCTTAGGACTTGACGGCGGAAAAATGTCGAAATCACGCAATAATGCGATTGAAATCGGTATGAGTTCAGATGAGACAGCCAAGCTCATTAAGAAGGCTAAAACTGATATGGATCGCCATATCACCTTTGATCCAGAGCAGCGTCCTGAGGTTGCAAACTTGCTGACCTTGGTATCGCTTTGCACCGGGACAGATCCGCGCCTTATCGCTGAAGAAATTGGTGATGGGGGAGCCGGACAGCTCAAGAAACAGCTAACTGAAGCACTCAATGAACATCTAGCGCCGATCCGGGCGCGACGTAGCGAGCTTATTGCTGATCCTGGCTACCTGCAGTCTGTGTTGCGTGATGGCAACGAGCGAGCAATTGCTTGTGCAGATGCGACGTTGGCAGAAGTTCGCGCTGCCATGAATATGGTCTACTAGGGCTTAATATACGCGTGGGGTGCTTGTGATGAGTCACAAGCACCCCACGCACATAGAATTAACTAATGTGCTGACGCAGCAAACTCTTTGAAGAAGCCGTCGAGAACTTCCACTGTCGCGTCAGTATTTTCAAACATCGGTGAGTGCATAGCATCAGGAATGACGACTGGTGTGGTGCCATAGCGATTTGCTGCCTCACATTGCAGCGACTGATCCCACGAACCGTCATCGGCTCCAAAACACCAACGTACTGGTACTTTGCTAGCAATAACCGCATCTGCAAGATCAGGAGTGTAGCCAAGTGCGTGGGCAAAAGTAACAAGTGCCTCTTTGCTCGATCCCACGAACCGTTCTTGGAGGAAACGGGAAAATGGATTGCTCATATCAATGCCTTGAGTCTTTGCCATATCGTCCCAAAGCTGGTCGATATCTCGGTCTTGAGCCATCTCGACAAAGGTATCAAGACGGCCAACCGTGACGGGGTTCAATTCGCGTCCACGCAGCGCAATTCCTTCGCTGCCGGAGCACATCATGATTGCTGCACAGAACTGTTCTGGGCCAAGCGCGACAGCCTGCTGTGTGACAAGTCCTCCAAGGCTATGGCCGACGAGGAAAACAGGAAGGTAGGAGCCATATTCAGCACTAGCCCAGCGTGCAACAGCGACAGCATCAGCGGCAACAGCAGCTAGCTCAAAGGAGCCATGCGCCGTAGATTCGTAGTGACCGCGCTGGTCATAAGCGATGCTGGTCCAACCTAGATCTGCCATATCTGGGAGCATGATGGCGAAATCTTCTTTGCTGCCGGTAAAACCGTGCACAAAAATTGCGATACCACGCGGCTCTTGTGCCTGGGCCACCATGGCAGCAACTTGGTTGCCATCAGCAACATCGATACGGGTGGGTTTTAATGCAGTAAGGAAGTCGAACATGGTTCCAGTCTAGGCAGCATTAGGGCAAAGCCTGAATAAAATGTTGCGTGCCCCCCAGATAATTCTGGAGGCACGCAGCAGCAAATCTTAATCGGTGGTCTTGGTTATTTCTTCGCCATTGTGTAAGCGGCGGCGACTTCTAGTACGTGGCTTACGTGGTTCACGTGGCCGTTCGACGCCTTCAGCAGGAGTTGTT
>CAMQXE010000214.1 GCA_947038745.1 uncultured Propionibacteriaceae bacterium
TCGCGAGGTTTCTACCATTGCTTTGGCTGCGGCGAAGGTGGCGATGCCATTGCCTTCTTACAAAAACTAAATAACTTGTCTTTTGCTGAAGCTATCGAACAGCTTGCTGATCGGTGCGGGGTGCAACTGCGATATACCGAAGATACAGGCATTTCGCAGCGTGCAGAACCAGGGTTGCGACAACGAATACTAGAGGCGAACCGACTTGCTCAAGAGTTCTTTGCGAATACTTTGATCTCAAGTCCTGAAGCGCTACCGGGGCGGGAGATGTTCGCTGCCCGTGGCTTTGAACCACAGGCGGCGATTCATTTCGGATGTGGTTGGGCACCTAAGGGCGGCCGCGATCTGACCAGATATCTCATGAGCAAAGGGTTTACCGAAGACGAGTTGATAAAAGCGTCATTGACCCGTAACGGTGGTTGGGATTTCTTCCAAGGGCGCGTGCTGTGGCCGATTCGGGACTCGGCTAAGCAGGTTATTGGGTTTGGTGCTCGTCGTGTCCTTGACGACGATCGAATGCCAGCAAAATACATCAACACTATGGAGACGCCTGTCTACAAGAAGTCCAATGTGCTCTATGGACTTGATTTTGCGCGTGCCAATATCGGTAAAGCAAAACAGGTTGTTATCGTCGAGGGATATACCGATGTGATGGCTTGTCATCTTGCCGGTGTCACCACGGCTGTTGCCTCATGCGGTACCGCTTTTGGTGCTGACCATGCCCGGCTATTGGAGCGGCTGCTTGGTGGCGACGATCGTGGTGAAGTTATCTTCACTTTTGACGGAGACGCTGCTGGGCAGAAAGCGGCATTAAAGTCTGCTGAGTTGGATTCGACATTTATGGAGCAGACCTATGTCTGTATTGCTCCGGGTGGGCAAGATCCCTGTGAACTACGTCAAAGCGGCGGGGATAGCGCTGTGCGTGATCTGGTTGCCACCCGAGAGCCGCTTTATCGCTTTGTTATGCGTAACACGTTGGAATCCTATGATCTGGATCGCGCTGATGCCCGTGTCAATGCCTTACGTGCTGCGGCGCCGTTAATCTCTAGTGTTCGTGATGATTCCAAGCGTCAAGGTTTCGTTCGTGAACTGGCGGCTAAGTTGGGCATGCCGATGGATGAGGTTGCCAGCGAAGTGAAGCGAGCACGGGGGCGCAAGCCAGAAGCTCCACGGCTTTCGACACCGATAATCGCAGATGAGCCAAACGCTGAACAACCATCCTTCGAAGCATTCTCCCAGCCTGATCCACGTGATCGGGTGCTGCTTATTCAGCGAGATGTATGCAAATTACTCGTCCAAGCTCCACAGTATTTCTCCGCTAGTTTCCATGGTTTGACGCAGCGTTATTTCTCGCATCCTGGGTATCAGGCAGTATTGCGAGCGGTATTCGCTTCGGGTTCTGATCGTGGCATTGGATGGGGACAAAAACTCTTGTCTGCTGCCGATTCTGATGCTGCCCAAACGTTAATCACCTCATTGGCGGTCGAACCGTTATTGCGCGAACCAACCGAGTCTTATGTCGATGAATACGTCGCCAGGCTGAAGCTATTGCGTCTTGACCATGACCTAGCTGAGACAAAATCTAAGCTTCAGCGAACTAACCCGGTGGAGAACGAGCAGCTCTACCAGCAGCTCTTCCGCGATGTGGTTGCGAGCGAAAAGGAACGCAAAGAACTTCAACGTCGAGCTTTTGGCGATTAGTTATCCACAGTTTTTGTTATGCCTCTTCCGCTTACGAGCAACATTGCGCAGTCTTGAGGTATGGATCGCGTAACCGAATATCACTTGGTGGAACTGATTGAGGCAGGTGTTATAGCCAAGGCAGTGCTCGCAGGTACATTTGCCTTTCCTCCAACAGCGGTGGAGGAATTGCAAGCAGTGCTTACTGCTGGGGAACAGGCAAAAACGGAGCTTATTTCAGCTCATCTGGACATGGCGTATGCCCTAGCTTCAACTCAAGCAAGGCGGCTAGGGCTTCCTGCTGCTGAGCTTAAGCAGGAAGCCGCATACGGGCTGCTACTGGCTCTGGCGCATTTTGACGTCGCGTATGGGAACCGCTTTGCTACGTATGCGATGAGCTGGGTGCGAGCGAGGATTGCTCAGGCTGCAACGACTCGTTGCGGAGAGTTAGGGCTGGGGCCAGGCCAAGCTCGGTCTTATCTGGCAATACAACGTGAAGTTCGTCGCCTTGAAGACCAAGGGCATGCCCCTACTGTTGCCAGGCTGGTTAGCGCCTGTGAGTTATCTGAGCAGATAGTGACCGAGCTATTGCGTTACCGCCCTCCAAGCCATGTCGAGGTTGAGGTAGCAGCAGCTTGTCCAGAGAACGATTTTGAGATCGCAACGCTGCTGGCTGCTTTGCCAGAATGTGAACGCCAAATCGTGCAGCGATATTTTGGCTTGTGTGGTGAGCCTGTTAGTTGGAAGGCTCTAGCAGCAGAATTACAGCTTAGTGTGCGCTCAACTAGGGCCATGGGAGAGCAGGCATTAGTGCAACTTCGAGTATTGGCAGATGAACTGAGTGTTGCCTAAATCGACAATAATGATTTTTCCAGCAAGAATTGCGCCATGTTGTGGTTCGACCGCGCGGGGCTGACAGACGATCTCTATGGTCAGCTGGCTGAAGGGCTGGGCGTTAAGCGCCCGAGGGTATTGGCATGGGGTACAACGTCGACGGGTTTGATCGTCGCGTTGCCTTCGGCTTTAGCTCTGTGTGAAGGTAAAACATGGAGTTCGATTGCATGGACGGATATCATTACTGGCGGCTGGGACCCGGTTAAGAGTTTGCTTTCTTGGCGCTTGGCAGACGACACCACAACAGTCGTTGGAATGGCAGACCCAGGACACTTCCCAGAAGTATTCCGCGAGCGTGTTCAAGCCAGCATCGCGTTGGTCAAGCAGGTTAATCTTCCTGACGGCGGGACTGCGACAGTATTCGCTCGGCA
>CAMQXE010000215.1 GCA_947038745.1 uncultured Propionibacteriaceae bacterium
GCCCGAATCGCATTATTCAGGTAAGAGATCAGCGGAGTGTTCGCCGATTCGTAGAGGTTATCGATACCTAGACGGTCTTCGACAACGCTTATGCCACGCTCAAGTACTGAGACAGTGCGCTTCTTCTCATCGACCTCGTAGTCCTTGTCGCGCTTGAGAAGCGCAGCAAGCCGGGCAAACTCGGGGTACCACTGCTGAGACTCGTCAGCGATGCCAGAGATGATCAGCGGAGTACGAGCCTCATCGACAAGGATCGAGTCAACTTCATCGACGATGCAGAAGTTATGACCACGCTGCACGCAATCTTCAATCGACAACGCCATGTTGTCGCGCAAGTAGTCGAAACCAAATTCGTTGTTAGTGCCGTAGGTGATGTCTGCGTTGTATGCCTCGCGACGTTCGGCTGGGGTCATTGAGGTGAGTACCACGCCGGTCTTTAGCCCAAGGAAGTGATGCACACGTCCCATCTGCTCAGATTGCAACTGGGCTAGGTAATCATTGACGGTTACGACATGCACGCCTTCACCAGTCAGAGCATTGAGATAGCTAGGAGCCAATGCGACGATGGTTTTACCTTCACCAGTCTTCATTTCGGCAATGTTGCCGCCCAAATGACTACGTCCATTGACAAGTGGGCCGCCATGCAAAGCTGCGCCGCCCATGATCTGAACGTCGTAGGGGCGCTTACCCAGCACCCGCTTTGTCGCCTCACGAACGGTAGCGAACGCTTCAGGAAGCAGGTCGTCAAGGGTTTCTCCTTGCTCTAACCGCTCTTTGAACTCCGCAGTTTGACCGCGCAATTCATCGTCGCTCATTGCTTCATAGTCAGGTTCGATCGACGATACCTGATCGGCAATTGCCTGGAGACGCTTAACGATTCGGCCTTCGCCGACATGCAGCATCTTGTCGAGCATTCCCACGAGTACATCCCCTTGGATTGGTGCTATTGCCCTTCATCTTACCGGGTTAATCGGAAGAAGCTCTGCGCCAGGTTTTTCCCATAGGTAAGGTAAACCTTATGAGTCTTTCTGCGTTAGTGGTAGGGGCTGGCCCTTCAGGTCTTCAAGCAACCCGTGCTCTGCTCAGTTTGAGCGACATCACGGTGACTATCATCGACCAATGTAGTAAGCCATATGGCCTTGCCGCATGGGGCGTTGCCCCTGACCACACAAGTAGCACCAAAACTATGACCGAGCTGGCCCCTGTCCTTGCCGATCCACGCGTCAAGTTCCAAGGATCGACTGCCTTTGGTGTCGATATTTCTCGTGAATCTGCTGTCCAGGAGTACGACATTGTGGTTTACGCCTTCGGCTGTGACGAACCGCGACGATTGGGCGTCGCGGGTGAGGATCTTGCTGGCGTGCTGACTGCACCCCAGCTATTTCACTGGTATACAGCTGCTCCTGGAGCCGAGCAGTTACGCATGTCTGGTGCAACCAATATCGTGGTAATTGGTGCAGGTGATACTGCAAATGATTGTGCTCGAATCTTCACTCAATCCTCAGAACGTCTTGATGCTCTTACTCTTGCTCCGGCTGTTCGTGGAGAACTTCGAGCAACTCAACCACGCAACATCACCATGCTTATCCGCGGTGGTATAGAGGACGTTAAGTTCAAGCCTCGTGACCTTCCCGCGTTGATTAATGCTGACGGTATTCAAGTCCGAGCCGAGAACTTGCATTGGCCACTTTGCAGAGAAGTCACTCCAGCTGTACGTAACAGTGCTGAGTTGATCTATCTTGCGTGCCAACGTGAAGTAGTTAATCCTCGCATGACTTTGACCCTACATTTCCATACTCAGGTGCACACAATACAAGGAACAGATCAGGTTCATGGGGTCGTACTCGATGATGCCGCTGCCACTGTGCTTCCTGCCGATCTTGTCATTACTGCGCTTGGGTTCCAGCGCACTCGTCCTCTTGCTGATCTCCCGATGAACTCAGATGGCACAATTTCTGCTGAACTTAACCGCGTTTCCGGGTCGGCTAAGGAATATGTGGTGGGGTGGGCTGCCCGTGGAGCCAATGGTGGTTTTGGTACCTGTAGGCGCGAAGGTGATCAGCTTGCAGAGATTCTACAAGCCAAGAGCTGAGACCTGTTGCTCTAGCTCCCGAGCCAAATTTCCTACCGAAGCAATCTCGATTGCGGCTAGTCCCAGCCAATGTGCCATCCGTTGCAGTTCAGCAACAAGCCGTTCAGATAGATCACTGCGGTTGCTATCTCGCCAAGCGCCTTGGACAAGGAGGATACCCCGAGCTCGGTCTGCTTTTAGATCGACTCTAGCCGCTATCTCGTCATCGCAGACGAACAGATAAACGTAGTAACCCTCGCTACGTTGCGCTTTGGGGGTATAAATGCCGATGCGATAGTGCACCCCGAAGAGTTCCTCTAAGCGCCGTCGCTCAAAGACCAATGAGTCAAAAGGGCTCACGAGCGTATCGGTCTTGATTTGGCGTTGACATTCCGCCTCATGCCAAAGGTAGGTGTTTCGATTCCAACCTTTTACCGCAGTCTGGATAAGTTCGCCCGTATCGACCAGATCCGCAATAGCTGGTCGGGCCAGTTTCGCCGGAATCCGGAAATAATCAGCAAGACAGCGATCTGTCGCGATGCCCAATGCCCGAGCCGACGTACCGATCAGCGATCTAATAGCTACTTCTGGTGCAGGAGTTGGCGTAGAAACGATGTCTGCAGGAAGCGCTCGCTCGGTGATGTCATAGATCCGTTCAAATTGCGATGTGCGCCCAGCACTCGTCACCGCACCGGTAAAGAAGAGCCATTCCAATGCGGCCTTTTCAGCGCTCCAATTCCAGCCCCAATGGGTTTTCTCGCGCTGGAACTCTTGTTGCAATCCACGGGCGGTTGCTGGGCCTTCACAAATCCGTTCGTAGACATGATTA
>CAMQXE010000216.1 GCA_947038745.1 uncultured Propionibacteriaceae bacterium
CGATAATAAGTGTCTTTCGAACCTTGTCGACCTTCCATAATGATCAGCCCATCTTTGAGGGGCTGAGCTAAGGCGTAACGTACCTGCCCCATGCTTAGGCCTGAGTGGCGAACTAGCTGGTGAATCGTCAATTGCTGGTTCTGGTGTAAAGCATTGAGCACGACAGCCTCATTGCGAGTTGGTGCTGAACTAAACGGAATATCATCATCTGATCCAAGGTGAATAGTTGGTGGGGTTGGATGGAGTTGCGGGGGAGCGTCGTCGCTAGGACGCCACAACAAGGCTGTGAACTGGACGCCAGTATCAATCAAATGGGGTCGGGGTAGTCCACGATGTTCAGCAGAGCGGAACACCTCGCGAATGCCGCCTCCTTCTCCTTTGATGATAGAGGCGCCATCGCTAGTCGTTAAACGCTTTGCTATCTGATAAAGACGCTGGTTCACGGCGGCTTGGTCATGTTCCACACTCTCGATTTGAGCTAGAGACACTCCACGAAGACCGCCGGGGCTTTGGATAAGCAAGTTTTTGGCAGTAAGGCGGATTTGGATCTGCTTACCTATTCCTAGGGTGCTTGGGCCAAGATCTCGGTGTACCAAGGCGTTGGCTATAAGTTCTCGAACGGCATTCATGGGGAGTTCGGGCACAGATTCCATGTGTCCATCAGCGCGATATCGACGGACTAGGTCAAGGTTTTGCGCTACCCAATCCATGAGATCTTCAAGGAGTACTGGTATGGCTCCGGTGAAGTCTTGGAGATTACGGTTTCGGGCTTTTCCTTCCCCTCCTGCCAGCTGTACTGCTGCAGTTACACCTAGGGATGGGTACTGCCCCTGCGGGTAGCTGCCCATAGCGTATAACCCTGCCAGGGTGGGTTCTCCAGATGAGGATAAGACACTCGTCATGCGAAGGATCTCATCATCCTCACGATCACGAAGACGACGATCCTGAGTACGCATAGCTGTGAGGTAGCCGGTGACGATTGCAGGCTCAAGATCGGTCTTACTGCGACCTATCGTAGGAGCTAGATCGTAGCTGGTTTGCTCGTCTGTCAAGAGCTTGGCGATTTCGAGCATACGGATTTCATGCGGTTGCATGGGGTAATCGCCGTCAGATTGTCGGAGATAAGCGCGATCTGCAACGTAGGCAGGTTTGTCAGTAGCTCTAAGCGGTGAGATATGTGCAATGAGGACATTTTTCTCATTGATGTTAAAAGTTTGGAAATCCAGGTGGGGTGCTGGGCGTACAGAACTTCTGGCCATTGCCGCCAACCCCTGCTCCAAGACAGCAATATCTTTGATGCCGGTGACCTCAAACCTTCCATCGGCTTCATCGACGCCTAAGATCACAGTTCCGCCGTCAGGCATATTTGCGAACGCACACAACGTCTCTGCCATCCGAGGTAAGCCACCAGCCGCCTGCTTAACTTCAACGTTGGTAGTGTCCCCGCAGCGTGCGCGCATCCCTGCAAGAACTGCCTCAAATTCGTTCAGTGTCCACTCCACGGATCCAGACTACAACTATCACTGCAACTTTTGCAGTGATAGTTGTAGTCTGACGAGTTCTCGCAGCAGTCTGCTGTCGTAGGCCTCGATTGGGTAGGCAGAGTAGAGGCAAGATTCCTCATTACAGCTTGTCTGTAGAGATCTTAGGCGCGGGAGATGCTAGGGGTCCGGTGCGGGGAGTCGTCTTATCGCTGTCAGTGGCTGGCATTACAGTGAGGTATTGATTCTTCAACGTATGCCCCTAGAGCCCAGGAGATGACTGATGGCACCGACAAGCAAAGAAGCCCAGCGCGCCGAGTTACACAAGACGATTTGGCGGATCGCGAATGATCTTCGCGGGTCTGTCGATGGCTGGGATTTCAAGTCGTATGTGCTCGGGATGCTGTTCTATCGTTTCATCTCGGAGAATCTGACTACTTATCTCAATAAGAAAGAGCATGAGGCTGGGTTCCCTGATTTTGATTACACCATGTTCAAGGATGATCTTGCAGAGCATGGTCGAGAGTCGACGGTGGAGGAGAAGGGTTTCTATGTTCTTCCGTCGGAGCTATTTCAGAATGTTCGTAAGCATGCTGCAAGCGATGCAAACCTGAATGAGACTCTTGCGCGCGTGTTTAGAAACATTGAGGGTTCTGCGGTGGGTACTGATGCCGAAGATGATCTCAAGGGTTTGTTTGATGATCTTGACGTCAATAGCAACAAGTTGGGCCCTACAGTGGCCAAGTGCAACGAGAAACTAGTCAAGTTGCTGGATGCTATTGGTGATCTGCCGTTGGGTAACTTTGAGGATAACTCGATTGATCTCTTTGGGGATGCCTATGAGTACCTGATGCAGATGTATGCCTCTAGCGCTGGCAAGTCAGGTGGGGAGTATTACACGCCGCAGGAGGTTTCAGAGCTGCTTGCTCGGATTACGGTGGTCGGCAAGACGAGTGTAAATAAGGTTTATGATCCCGCGGTTGGATCAGGCTCGCTGTTGTTGAAGTTTGCGAAGGTTCTAGGCAAAGATAATGTTCGTCAGGGTTTCTATGGCCAAGAGATCAACTTGACGACGTATAACTTGGCAAGAATCAACATGTTCTTGCACGATGTGAACTATGAGAAGTTCAATCTTGCTCATGGGGATACGCTCATTGATCCTGCACATTGGGATGATGAACCATTTGAGGCGATTGTTTCCAACCCGCCGTACTCGATCAAGTGGGATGGCGATGCTAACCCATTGCTGATTAATGATCCGCGTTTTGCTCCTGCGGGTGTGCTGGCACCGAAGTCAAAAGCGGATCTGGCTTTCACGATGCATATCTTGTCGTGGCTTGCGGTTAATGGCACGGCGGCGATTGTTGAGTTTCCTGGCGTGTTGTACCGGGGTGGTG
>CAMQXE010000217.1 GCA_947038745.1 uncultured Propionibacteriaceae bacterium
ACAATGACAAACACAGTGGTAGCAATGAGCGCAACAGCAACACAACCAGCAATCCACCACCACAACGCCCTGCGCTGTGGCTCATGCTCCTGGTACTGCTCCACCGGTTCAACCTCGGGCATACTGTGCTCCCCCTGCAATCATTCTGCGTTCAAATAATGTAACAGGATTAGGTAGCGCCATGCCTGAGCAGGCAGGAAACCCACAGCCACAAATCAGGCCAACACAAAAAGCCCCTCACAACGAGAGGCTTTCAGAGCCGCCTTGGGGAGTCGAACCCCAGACCTACGCTTTACGAGAGCGTCGCTCTACCTACTGAGCTAAGGCGGCACGGTCAACTGACCGAAAAACAACTATAGCGAACCGTGGCGTGCTTGCAAAACTGCCAAGCACGCCACAGATACGACTTACTACCCCTTACATACCGTTGAGGCTGGCGGCACCTTACCTTCTTGCAAGTAAGCAGTTACCGCTGAGTTAATACAGGCGTTCTCTCCGCCGAAGGTACCGTGCCCAAAGCCGTCATAGGTCAGCACTTCAGCATTACCCAACTGGTCAGCCATTGAGCGAACTCATATGGTGTTGCCGGGTCCCCGGTACTACCGACAACCAAGATTTTGGTCGCCGACGAAGGCGACGTGATCTTTGGCGGCTTAGTAGCCTTCACTGGCCAAGACGCGCATGTAGCCCCAGGCCCGAAGTAGAAACCGAAGAATGGGGCGTCCTTGATCTGATCTTTCCAACCGTCATGGGCGTCTTTGGCCCCAGCGTCTGGCCAGTCCACGCACAAGATCGAGGGGAACGCGATCTGCAATTCCTCCCAGGTGCCATCTTCCTTCCGACCATTCATTGCATCAGCAAAGCTCAGTAGCAGCGAACCATCGCCCGCATAGGCTCGCTGGATAGCCTTCTTGAGATAAACAAACTCCGTATTGTTGCCGTAGAGCACCGTCACAATGCCTTGCACCGCAAGTGATTGGGTTAGCGGACGGTTCGAGTCCATCGTCTTTATTGGTTCACTATCGAGTTTGTCGAGGAACTCTTTGAGCCGTCCGACGATTTCTTCAGCGCTGCTACCTAACGAGCTGTCATTCTCGCTGACAAGCCACCCGGCAAAGTTCCACAATGCTCGGTCAAAACCTGTGGCTTGTGAAATACCTTGATCTTCGGTGATATTGACTGCGGAATCGAGCACCATACGCCCGACCTTTTCTGGGTACTTCGAAGCATAATACGACCCAAGATACGTACCGTAGGAGTAGCCCAAGTAGTTGAGCTTCTGCTCGCCCAAAAGCTGACGAATCAGATCCATGTCCTGCACCGTCTGCGCTGTTCCGATGTACTTCAAGTACTCACCAGAGTTCTCCGCACAGCCCTTAGAGAAGGCAGCAAGCGTCTCATCGAGCTCCTTGGCCTCCACATCAGTATCTGGCGAAGCATCCATTGATGTTTGCTTCTCCATCTGAGGCAAGGACCGGCTGAACTGATCCTTGAAACAAATCACCGGAGTAGATTCCCCCGTGCCGCGGGGGTCCCAGCCAATGAGGTCATATTTAGTGAGGATGCCGTAACGCTTACTCTCAGGCATTTCACGACCCGCCGCCCCCGGGCCACCAGGATTCATCAGCAAAGAGCCGTACTTCTCTGGGGACCTCGTTTCCTTGCGGGATAGCTGTACCGTGACAGCTTTGTAATCTGGCCGCTCATAGTCCATTGGCACCAGAATGCTGGCACATTGACCAAACTCACATGATGACCACACCAACTTCTGCTTGCTATACCGATCCATGCCAGAGCCCGCAGGCGGATCAACAATTCCCTTAAGCGGGATAAATGGTAAAGCTGCTACAGCAGGACGATCTGGCTGGTCTGCTTTGCTAGGGGCAACGGTAGGTTTGGGAACTTGCCCTGGAGCAGCCGCAGCCTTAGGCCGGGCAACAGTTGGAACGCTTCCAGGAGAAACCGGAGCCTGAGTATTGCTCGGGGCGCCAGAGCTATGGATCGGCGTTGGTAACTTAGCTGAACAGCCAGCGGCAATAGTGGTAAAGCTCAGTGCTAATGCGGTGGCCGCAGCAATGCGAGGGTATCGATGAGTCACCTTCCACAGGGTAATCGGTTCTGGGAGCAGGCAACAGCACAAATCACCAATCTGTGGATAACCTCAGCATTGGTCTTAACGAATGATTCAGCAGGCTGCTCCGACAGAGGGCAGCTCACCCTCTTGGAAATACCTAGCCACAGCAGTATCAACGCACTGATTACCGAACCCATATGACGTATGCCCAGCACTATCAACACTTAGTACTACGGCCTTGCCTAAAGCGTCAGCAAGCGACTGTCCCTGTTCATAGGGAGTAGCTGGATCGCCAGTTGCTGATATCACCAGAATTGTCGTCGCCGCAGTGGTTGCCGTAAGCGCCACCGGATGCGCCGCTACCGGCCAATAAACACAGCGCAACTGTGGGCCAAAGAAACGCCCGAAATACGGGGCAATCCGTTCAATCTCATGCCAACGGGTAATGACTTCCGATGCCCCAGGATCAGATTTATCAGCACAGCTAATGGCGTAGTAGCTGTAATAACCAGCAGTGAAATAGCCATCGCTACGTACCTGTTTGAGCTCCTTTTCTAGAGCCTCAGAGTCATGGTCACGGGCAGCGACAGCCAACGACGTTAACGTCCTGAATCCCGCCGTAGTGCCATAGAGATTACGGCTCATCATGCTGACAAAATCGGACTGATTTAGCTCACGCCCGCTGAGAGCAATTGGGTTCTGATCCAACTCGGCGGTGAACTTCGTCAACCATTCCAAGACCTCAGCCGCGCTTTTGCCAAGACGTCCATCGTTAGCTGCTTGCGCTGCCCA
>CAMQXE010000218.1 GCA_947038745.1 uncultured Propionibacteriaceae bacterium
CGCTGCAGTTATAACTGCAGCGTTTAACAGTAAGTGCAGCGTTTAGCGCAGGAGGGGGTAGAACTCGCTATCAGGTTGTGACAAGGTTGGAACATGACTGCCATGGTGTTGAAGAATTGCCGTCTACTAGGCCAATGTGAAACTACAGATGTTTCCATCGTCGATGGCGTTATCGTCGATACCCGCCCCATCGAAGCAGAACTCATCGACGTTGATGGTCGCTACGTCATGCCTGGACTGTGGGATCAGCATGCCCATATGAGCCAGTGGGCGATCACCTCACGACGGTTATTCATCGGGCAGGCCAGTTCAGCGGCCGAAGCAGCTTCGCTCTGCGCAGCCGCTATCACAGATGACGAGCCGCTGATCGGTTTTGGCTTCCATGACGCGCTCTGGCCAGATGTGCCCACCACCGCGCTACTCGACCAGTACTGCGGCGAGCACCCTGTGGTCATAGTCGCAGGAGATTTGCATTGCTGCTGGGCTAACTCTGCTGCGCTACGTCGCTTTAATATGCCCCACCATGACGGCGTGCTACGCGAAGAGCCAGCTTTCGAGCTCCAGCGGCGCATCTCTGCTGTCTCTGACGAAACCCTAGACCAGTGGGTCAGCGAAGCCGCTGATGCAGCCGCCCGACTTGGCATAGTTGGCATCGTCGATATGGAAATGTCATGGAACCAGACGCCCTGGCAGCGACGAATGGCTGCTGGGTTCAGCAAAATGCGAGTCCGGGCTTCCATCTATCCACAACATCTTGACCGCGCAGTAGCTGAAGGTCTACGTTCTGGCGTATCAACACCAGAGTTCCCGTTACTCGAGGTTGGCCCCTTTAAAATCATCACAGATGGCTCACTCAACACCCGAACAGCCTGCTGCTATGACGCTTATCCAGATAGCACCAGCACCGGTGCCATGTCGTTTAGCACTGAGCAGATCCACGATTACCTCACGCTGGCAGCACACAACGATATTTGGTGCGCGGTACATGCTATTGGCGACGTCGCAAACTCTGTGGTTCTTGATGCTTTCGCAGCTACCGGGGCACGCGGGCGAATCGAACATGCGCAGCTACTCGCTGACGCTGACCTACCCCGTTTTGCCCAACTTGGCATTAGCGCCAGCGTGCAGCCTCAACATCTTCTAGACGATCGCTACGTTGCAGACCGGATCTGGCCGGGGCGCACGCAACGGACCTATCGCTTCGGTGATCTCTACCGTGCCGGCGCAACCTTAGAGTTTGGTTCCGATGCACCAGTAGCTGCGCTCAACCCTTGGCATGCAATCCAAGCGGGAGCAGAACGTCGTTTGGCAGATAGCGATCCATGGCACGCAGAACAATGTTTGCCGATAGACGTTTGTCTCACAGCATCGACTGACCATCGTGGCCTTGTCCCACGTACTGGAGCACCAGCTGACCTTATTTTGCTCGATACTGACCCTTCTCAACTCCATGGAGAAGCGCTTAGAAACCTCACCTCAACCGCGACTATCGTTGCCGGGAAACTTACTTACACAAGCTGGTGACATTTCCTGGCAATAAGGTAATTCGGCGGCTGCCGCGCTTCGTACTGTAGTCTGTGCACGTGCCACGATCGTCAACACTTATCATCATTCCTGCTTGGCAGGAAGAGAAGGCGCTGCCCGTTGTCCTTGCGGACTTAACGGCACGCCATCCCGAATACGACGTCCTCGTCGTCGATGACGGGTCACGCGACTCAACAACCCAGTGTGCGCAAGCTGTGCCAGGGGTTGATGTTGTGCGGCTCCCCGTCAATCTTGGTGTCGGCGGCGCCATGCGCGCGGGCTACCGCTACGCGTTACGTCATGGGTATCAGTACACCGTCCAGCTTGATGCCGACGGCCAACATGATCCTGCTGCCCTCAACGATGTCCTCAGCCGTGTACATTCTGGTGAGCTAGATCTGTGTATTGGTAGTCGCTTCCTAGGGGTCGGTGACTACAAGGTAGTTGGCCCTCGCAAGTGGGCAATGAAGGTACTCGAAACTCTTATGTCGACGATCTGCGGCACCAAACTCACTGACACAACGTCTGGCTTTAAAGCCTGCGGCATTGACGGTATTAGATTGTTCTCCTACGTCTACCCTGCTGAATACTTAGGCGATACTTTGGAAGCCTTAGTAATTGCGTCAAAAGCCGGGCTAAAGATCGGTGAGGTTGGTGTTGCAATGCGTGCACGCATCGGTGGCACTCCCTCACATGACTTCTATAAATCGATAATTTTCCTCGCTCGTGCCGTCTTGGCAATTGGCGTTGGTGTTACGCAAAAGAAGGTGGTCCTTCCGTGATTGTTGAGATCATCGTCGTAAGTGTTGCGCTGCTCATTGCGCTTTATCTTTTCAGTGCTTTACGCTCAGGAAAACTCCAAGAAAAGTACGTTTGGCTCTGGTTAGTGTTGTGCCTAGGTACAGTCGTCGTGGCATTGATTCCTGGACTTCCTACAGCCATGGCCAAGCTCCTTGGATTCCAGCTACCTGGCAACCTCATCGTTGTTAGCGCTTTAGTCATCATGTTCCTCGTCATGATCTCAATGAGCTCTGCGATCACCAAGATGGAACAAGAAATCCGTACGCTTACGGAGGAAGTTGCCTATCTACGTCATGACGTAGATGCTGGCGATAAGACTCCAGCAGCGGCTCCTGGGATTGCCCCCAAGAATTAGACGAAGCTTTATAAAAGACTCCTGGTAATTTAATCACCAGGAGTCTTTTCTTTGGCTATTTAGAAGCCCAGTTTATTGAGCTGCTTTGCGCTACGTTGCCATTCCTTAAGTACTTTGACATGCAAGGAGAGATAGACCGGCGTACCCAATAGACGTGTAATCTGCTCACGGGCAGTT
>CAMQXE010000219.1 GCA_947038745.1 uncultured Propionibacteriaceae bacterium
GAAGCAGGCGAAACACCCGAAGAAACAGCGATACGCGAGACGTGGGAAGAGCTCGGCATCGATCCAGGCAGTATTCGAGTGCTAGGACAGCTTCCAAGCATAAATATTCCTGCTTCGGGCTTCGACGTCGTCACTATTGTTGGCTGGTGGCGTGAGCCGGGGCTGCTCACGATAAACCCAGGCGAGGTAGCCAGCGCCGCGTTAGTCCCCCTTGCTGAGCTTGCTGATCCTGATTGTCGATTTACTGCCGTGGTGAGGGAGTTTCGTACCCCAGGCTTTGACGTTGCAGGGTATCCCTGCTGGGGTTTCACCGCGCTAGTCCTGGACGAACTACTCCGTGCCGGCGGATGGGAACAGCCGTGGAATCACGAGGACCAACGAACAGTGGCAAGTTAGCGCCGTACTCGGGGGAAACTCGCCACTCTTAGCGCTGGATTACGCGCTATGCCAACTAGTGTCGAGTTCTTTGCTGAGCTTCTCGGCTTCGACCGCACGCTTGGACTGGTGATCAGCCAACAACGCAGGAGAGTTTACGTAGGCTAAACCACGAGCAGCAGCCTGCGAGATTGCCTCTGAAGTCGCACCAACTTCTTCCACGGTCTTTTCAGGGCCCTTAACACCACGAAACTTGGGCTTTGCGATGAGTAACAGCACAACGCCGACAATGCTGAGTAGAACGACATTTGCCAGGAAGCCAAGGCACAATGACAAAACTACATTGATCCCCACAAAGTTATTCAGCAGCCAGGCGAAACAGAATGAAACAGCCAGGAAAAATAGTGAGGCTACATTCATAAATACATAGATCGCTCCAGCAGCAATGCCACCTCCAGCTCCCAGTGACTTACCTGCTTTGCCTAGCTCTTGCTTGGCAAGTTCAATCTCGCCGCGTGCGATGAGCTTGACGTCGTCGGTGATGTTTTTGACGATGTCACCCACGTTGTTCGCCATGCGTATTCCAATCCTTAGCTAACTGCTTCGCTACTGATACTACCGGCGTGGCTCTTACTCTGCCGACGTAACGCAAAGCCACCGACAATTGCTGAGATAACTGACGCTACGACAACGGCTAATTTAGCCTGGTCTACCAGTATCGGGGAGCCAGCAAAAGTCAGCTCAGCAAGAAGCAGCGATACGGTAAAACCGATACCCGCAACCTGTGCAGTTGCAAGGTAATCACGACGCCGCGCTGGAGCAAGATCAGTATGAGTAAATCGGGCTACAAGTAGTGAACCAAGCCCAACTCCAATTAACTTTCCGAGCACCAACCCCACGATGATGCCAAGCGAAACTGGGCTAGTCGCGAGATCGCGCAGAATTGCTGGTTGGAGCTGAACTCCGGCAGTGGCTAGAGCAAAGAGGGGAACTACTACACCTGCTGACCACGGTTCAATGGTGTGTTGCCAACGGTTTACCGGGTCTTCGTCATCGCCATCGATACAGCGTGTGGCTAGCCCGCAGGCCACTCCGGCGATGGTCGCGTGGACGCCGGAAGCATGCATACACCACCAAGCTGCGCCCAAGAGCACAACGTAGATCGGCCAGAAATCTATCGTGGCGCGTTGCAACCCCCACCAGAGCACGACTATGGCGATTGCAGCAAGCAGCATCAAGAGATTGATAGAGGTGGTGAAGACAGCGGCAATCACGATGATTGAGCCCAAATCATCCACGATTGCCAAGGTCAAGAGAAACGCTCGAACTTTCGTTGGGAGTTGCGAACCGACGATGGCAAGGACTGCGAGCGCGAAGGCAATATCGGTTGCCATGGGGATCGCCCAACCCGCTGGCTTACCTCCGGGGGCGAGGTTGATCACGACATAGAGCAGGGCAGGAATCACCATGCCGCATATTGCTGCGGCAATGGGTACTAGAGCTTGAGCTGGGCGAGACAGAGAGCCTTCAATGAACTCGCGTTTGAGTTCGAGCCCGGCTACGAAGAAGAAGATGACGAGCAGCCCGTCGCTGATCCAGTGACTAATGCTTAGCGGCCCAAGGTGGGTGTTGACGAGTTGGCTGTACCCCTGCGGGGCAATATTGGCCCACAGCATTGCAAGTGCAGTGGCAACGAGAAGAATAAGACCACCGGTGGTCTCGCTACGTAAAATATCGGCGAGGTGGCGGTGGTCTTCGGTCTGCGGAGGCAGAAGCATGCTGGTGGGTACTTTCGGTCGTCGGAGTCGTCGCCGACCAGACTTCCCGGCACACCAGATGATCTAGCCTACCGTACGTCTAAAAAATCTTGAGTCCGTCGTCGTAGCTGATAGGGATAGAAAGCTCATCTTGGCAGACGACTGCTCGCGTGCAGTGGGCTTGGTAGGGCAAAAGCAGCGGCTCTGGAGGCCTCGACATTGAGTCATAGAGTGTGGCGACGTCGTGTAAGAGTTTGCTGCGTTGTGCTTCTTTTAATGCGTTGATGGCGGGGCGATTTTCGACCATACGTAATAAGCCAGCGCGCGACATAGGGTGCCAGGTGCGGAAGGTTTGTTCCTCGACGCAGGGGAAGTAATGAGAATCTTTGATCGCCTTGATGCTGTCGGCACCGTAATTTCCAGACATGGCTGTGGGATCGCCGGTTTGGATCAGTCCTGCTAGGCGTTTTACCCAGGGCACAGTGTCATCGCGAGTGGTATAGACCGTCGCGATCCGCCCGCCCGGCCTCAATGCTCGCGCGATGTGAGAAAAAGCGCGTTGCGGCTGAACCGTATGAAGGTTCTGGACGAAGAGGCAGGCATCGAATTGCTCGGCCTCGAAAGGTAAGGCATGCGCGCTGGCTGCGACGAGAGTCGCGCCGTAACCCTGGCATCGGGCAAGCGCAACGAGCGAGGTATCGACGACAGTGAGTTCTCCA
>CAMQXE010000220.1 GCA_947038745.1 uncultured Propionibacteriaceae bacterium
CCGGGGTCAAAAGGGCTTACTTCGAGTAAAGTTCGACGATCAACTGCTCCTGGACGTCCACAACGATTTGTTCGCGGACAGGGAGCTGATGAACGAAGATACGCATCTTGTTCGGGCGAGCCTCAAGCCAAGCCGGAACTTCACGAGTAGCAAACGTTTCGCGGGCGATGACAAAAGGAGTCATATCCTGCGACTTGGGGGCGATATCGATGATGTCGTGCTTTGAAACACGGAATGAAGGAATATCGACCTTTTTGCCGTTCACTAGAACGTGACCGTGGTTCACCATCTGGCGAGCCTGACGACGCGTATTCGCGAAGCCAGCACGGTAAAGAACGTTATCGAGACGAGTCTCGAGAATCTGGAGAAGCATGTCACCAGTCTTGCCGGGGAGGCGGCTAGCATCCTCGTAGTAACGGCGGAACTGCTTCTCAAGGACACCGTAAGCGAAGCGAGCCTTCTGCTTCTCACGGAGCTGGAGCGAGTACTCCGAGTCCTTGGTACGAGCGCGACCGTGAACACCCGGGGGGTACGGACGATGCTCAAATGCTTTGTCGTTTCCGACTAGGTCAACACCTAGGCGACGCGACTTTTTTTTTTTTTTTCCGGTATAACGGGCCATTCTAGTTCAGTCCTTCTACTTCGATCGGGCGATGATTAGACGCGGCGGCGCTTCGGAGGACGGCAGCCGTTATGGGGAACTGGGGTAACGTCGGAAATAGCGCCGACCTCAAGGCCAACGGCCCCAAGCGAACGGATAGCTGTTTCACGACCCGAGCCCGGGCCCTTCACGAAAACGTCCACGCGCTTCATGCCGTGGTCCATTGCACGACGACCCGCAGCCTCGGCAGCCATCTGCGCGGCGAATGGGGTTGACTTGCGGGAGCCCTTGAAACCGACGGTGCCGGCGGAAGCCCACGAAATTACTGCACCAGTAGGATCGGTGATAGCAATAATCGTGTTGTTGAAGGTGCTCTTGATATGCGCCTGCCCGGCGACAATGTTTTTCTTTTCCTTGCGGCGCACCTTCTGCTTCGCAGCGGCGGCCTTCTGGGCGGCAGTACGGCCTGCAGTAGCCATAAGTTTTATTACTCCTGGATCTCAGTGTCCGGGCCGCTGGTTAGCGGGCCTTCTTCTTGCCGGCGACGGCCTTCTTCTTACCCTTGCGGGTGCGCGCATTCGTACGGGTGCGCTGACCGTGTACAGGAAGACCGCTACGATGGCGGCGTCCCTGGTAGCAACCAATTTCAATCTTGCGACGGATATCGGCAGCAACGGTACGGCGAAGATCACCCTCGACCTCGTAATTGGCTTCAATGAAGTCACGAAGTGCGACGAGATGGTCGTCCGTCAACTGGTGGACACGGAGGTCACCACTGATACCAGTGGCCTCCAGAGCCTTAGCAGCACGGGTCTTACCCATGCCGTAAATGTAAGTAAGGGCAACCTCTAAACGCTTTTCGCGCGGTAGGTCAACACCAATAAGGCGTGCCATGTGGCGGTCCTTTCGGATCATGCGAAGGTGTCTGCGTGATGCGTCCCCACTGCCTGTGCGAGTCTCCTCGCGGCGGGGCTCCGGCCTTCGCCCGGAGGTTCTACCTCACGATGTTCTTGTGAGGCTTGCAGTCACGTTGTTGAATTGTCCCGGTGAGCTCTCTCCGGGGCGATGATGTCTTGCGAGGCCCGTTCCAGTCATTAAATGACTAAGCCGGCAAGGCTATGTGAGCTTTCGCTCAGCCCTGGCGCTGCTTATGGCGCGGGTTCTCACAAATAACCATCACACGACCATGTCGACGAATGACCTTGCACTTGTCGCAGATCGCTTTGACGCTCGGCTGAGCCTTCATCGAGCTTCTTTCTGTGTGGTGTTATGCGGGTTTTGGTTACTTATGTCGGTAGACAATACGTCCACGAGTTAAGTCGTACGGCGATAGTTCGACCACAACGCGGTCATTAGGAATGATGCGAATGTAATGCTGACGCATCTTGCCACTGATGGTCGCCAGAACGCGATGCCCATTGCTAAGTTCCACTCGGAACATCGCATTAGGTAATGCTTCGACGACGTGCCCCTCTAATTCGAGAGCACCTTCCTTCTTCGCCATGATCTCCTTGATTCGAGCGCGTAAATGTCGCCGACACAGGCGACCACTGAGCAACTCTACTCTGTTAAAGCCATAACAGCCAATTCTAGATAGCAATACCCTCGTAAACAGCACTATGCTGATGCAAACCAGCTACTGACAAAGCTGCCTCCGACTGCTTTTCTCGCTGGCAGACTGCAATCATTCCACAGCCTAACTCTGGCGCCGCTAACGCTGCCGCATCAAGAACTTCAACAGTTGGATCATTTAACAGCAACAGCGGACCACCGTGATCATATATTGGCGCTGACCACTCAATATGAGCCACATAGCCCCCTACCTGCGTAGCCGCCATCGTCGTAGGAGAAGCTGTAGGGACAACCCTGTTATGCCACCATGATTCAGTCCAAGCTAATCCATGTTTGCGAGCAAATGACACTCGTTTATTCTCCGAAATCGCAGCCGACATCGGTTCCCCTTTAATCTCTGCTACCACCGCAGACCATAGTGCCTCAGCCCCAACTTCCCAATCAGCAATAGCGGCATCTGCTACGACCCACTGTCCCCGCGACCACGCCGCAATCATTACATCATCGCCATAGCTAAAAGCCTGTGCACCAGCGTCAAGAATTAAAAAGGATAGATAATCCTCATGCTTAGTTAATGCATCTTCTGCATCTTTCCACCAAGAAGAATCTTGCAAAGAAAGATCTCGCCGACGTTGCCCC
>CAMQXE010000221.1 GCA_947038745.1 uncultured Propionibacteriaceae bacterium
GGCTCTGTCGAGCAGGATCAAGAGCTAGCAACGGCGCTGTCTGAACTCCGGCTTGTCAAGGACGAGTGGGAGCGCGAAGAAATGCGCAATGCCTGCCGCCAGACGTTCACCGGGTTTGAGGCTGTTATCGCTGATTTGCCGCGAGCGGTGAAGTCCGGGCGCGGTGAACGCTGGGTTGAGGGGATCTTTGGACTCCATGCCCGCCACCATGGCAATGGCATGGGCTATGACACCATCGCGGCTGCTGGCGACCATGCCAATACCTTGCACTGGATTCGCAACGATGGTGTGCTACGTCACGGTGACATGCTCCTCCTCGACGCAGGAGTGGAAACTGACGCTCTATACACCGCAGATATCACCCGCACGCTCCCGATCAGCGGCACCTTCTCACCCCAACAGCGCATGATCTATAACGCCGTCTTGGCTGCTCAAGATGCCGGTATCGCTGCGTGCAAGCCGGGCAATACTTTCTCCGATATCCATAAGGCTGCCATCGCCGTGATCGTCGATCACCTCGACCAATGGGGTCTGCTACCAGTCTCGAAAGAGCAGACTCTTTCGGCTGAAGGCGGAGAGTTCCGCCGCTGGATGGTCCATGGCACATCACACCATCTCGGTATTGACGTCCATGACTGCTCAGCGGCTCGAAATGAGAATTACCGCGACGGCGTGCTCAAGCCGGGCATGGTTGTCACTGTTGAGCCGGGACTTTACTTCAAGTCCACCGATCTCCTTGTCCCCGAACCAATGCGTGGCAACGGTGTACGCATCGAAGACGATATTCTCATCACCGAAGATGGCTGCGAGAATCTGTCTGGCATGTTCCCGCGTACTGCTGAAGACGTCGAAGCGTGGATGGCTCAGATCTGGAAGCAGAACTAGCTGCCATGACTCCGCGCCCGCGACGTTCCGTACTCTACTTACCCGCCTCGAACTCCAGAGCTATAGCCAAAGTTCGCGACCTTGACGTCGATGCGGTAATCCTTGATCTTGAAGATGCTGTTGCACCGGATGCAAAACGAGAGGCCCGCGAAGCCGCTTGCCAAGCAGTAGCCGATGGCGGTTTTGGTCACCGCGAGGTCATTATTCGGATTAACGGCATAGGCACTGCCTGGCATGACGATGATCTTCACTTTGCCTGCCTAGCAGGCCCAGATGCTATTGCCGTTCCGAAGGTAACCAGCACAGACGACATTGCCGCGCTGGAATCCGGTTTTACCCGCTACGGTGCACCGTCGCGCACTCAACTTTGGGCCATGCTTGAGACGCCAGCCGCGATCTTGCACGCTGAGGCTATTGCCCGATCTGCAACGCGTTTGGGAGCGCTCGTACTTGGGACCAACGATCTCGCTAAAGAGCTTGGCGCCCGGCAGGTCGCTGGCCGCGCGCCCCTACTGACCAGCCTAGGCCTAGCGGTTCTCGCAGCCCGGGCAGTGGGAGTGCCCATCCTTGATGGGGTATATAACGATATTGCCGATCACGATGGGTTTGCCGCCGAATGTCGCCAGGCCTGGGAGCTAGGTTTTGATGGCAAAACGCTGATCCATCCTGGTCAGATTGCTACAGCAAACACCCAATGGGCTCCGACCGCTCGCGACATTGCCGATGCCCGTGAGCTCATTGAGACATTTGATTCAGCTCTTGCCGCTGGACACGGCGTGGTCACTTTCCGTGGTCGCATGGTCGAGAATCTTCACGTAGCTCAAGCCCGAGCGACTCTAGCTTTGGCGGAGGCATTAGCTGCCCGCTAACCCAAGTTATATGGTCGGATTCGCCGTCTTGGCCAGGATCATTGCCTACGCCTATTAGAGTTAGCTTGTGGCTAAAACATCGATCTTCATCTCCCGGCTGCGCGGGCTCCCGGTGCTCGATAGCGTCGGTGACCAGGTCGGCAAGGTTCGTGACGTCGTTTGCCAGCTTGCGCTGCCTGGCCAGCCGCCAAAAGCTAAAGGATTAGTTGTTGAGCTATTTGGACGGCAACGAATCTTTATCCCCATGGTCAGAGTCCACCATGTCGCTACCCAGGAAGTCGTCATTACTGGGCTAGTTGATGCCCGGAAGTTCCAACGTCGCGGCCAGGAGTTCCTTGTTGGAGAGGAATTATTCGACCGGGAGGTCACCCTAGTCGGTGGCGAAGAACTCGTGATCTACGACGTGGCAATTGAAGAAGTGCGCTATCAGGAATATTCCGTTTCTGAGTTTGCAGTCCAAGAACCTCGTACCAGACGCCGTTTCGGAAAGAAGGGCAATGTCCGTCTGATTGATTGGAAGGATGTAGCACTACTCTCACTCGCAGCCAATCAAGATACTGCTCAAATCGTTGCAGAGATATCGGCTATGCGACCTGCCGATATCGCCCGTGAGCTACACGATCTAGCGCCGCAACGTCGTGCTGAAGTTGCTGGGGCTCTTGCAGATGAAACCTTGGCCGATGCCCTCGAAGAGATGCCAGAAAACGAACAGGTTGAGCTAATTCAGGCCCTCGAAGTAGAGCGAGCCGCAGATATCTTGGAGGAAATGGACCCAGACGATGCTGCTGACCTCATCGCCGATCTTGCTCCAGAAAAAGCTGAAGAGCTGCTTCGTGAGATGGAGCCCGAAGATGCAGAAGACGTCCGTAATCTTCTGGCGTACGCGGAGACCACTGCTGGCGGAATGATGACGCCTGAGCCCATCATTATGAGCCCAGAAAATACGGTTGCCGATGCTTTAGCTCGTATCCGCAATGAAGAACTTA
>CAMQXE010000222.1 GCA_947038745.1 uncultured Propionibacteriaceae bacterium
TTTGCTGCAGTTATAACTGCAGCGTTTGACGATAAGTGCAGCGTATGCGGAAATCACCGCTATTAGACGTCGTTGGAGTCTTGCCAAGTTTCTGATTGGAAAGCAAACATTTCAGCAAAGGCACCGTCAGCATTCATCAGATCGCTATAGGTGCCACTTTCTACGATCTGTCCACCAGAGATCACATAGATTCGATCCATATTGCGCAACGTCCACGCACGATGGGACACGATGATGGTGATTCTGCCAGCCTTGCTGGCAGCGAGATCAGCAAAGATTGCTTCTTCAGTTACTGCATCAACAGCAGAGGTCGGTTCATCAAGAAGCCAAATAGGGGCGTTTCGCAGCGCAACCCGGGCAAGTGCCAAACGCTGCCACTGCCCTCCGGATAAGCCGACGCCATCCCATTGCTGACCCAACTGTGTATCTAACCCGTGGGGAAGCTGGCGAACAAAGTCGTCAGCCTTTGCTGCTGCCAGCGCCGCCCAGATTTCGTCATCGGTAGCATCCCCTGTGGGGCTTCCTAGACTGACATTTTCTCGAACCGTGAACTCATAGCGACCAAACTCTTGGGTGAGCATCGTGATAGCCCCAAGCCGCTCCCCATCGCTAAACGAAGCTAGCGGCTTACCATCGACTAGGACTTGCCCCTGCGAAGGCGGAACAAGCCCAGCCAGACAGTTAATCAGCGTTGTCTTTCCTGCTCCGTTGAGACCGACGAATGCCACAATTTCGCCACGTTCAACGCTGATGCTTGCATCAACAAGTGCAGGATGATCCGATCCTGTATAGGTGTATCCAATGTTGTGAGCTTCTAGGCGCATGACGTCAATGGGAACGACAGCACTCGGCACACGGTCTTTGCGGGTATCGATAAAAGAGTAAGCATCACGGATAGGGCCTGTCGCTGTCATGAACATACCGAGCGCTTCAGCAGCATTCGAGGCTTGGAATGCACCTGAAATAACGGCCATCACACCTGCCGCTGCACCACCAATACCAGCAGATGAACTCGTTGTGGCCAGCCATACTGCCATACCTGCAATGGCTGCAGAGACTAATCCGGAGACGATTTGCCACGCCGTTGAGCGCATACCGAGCTGATTACCAATGCGTATGGCATGGGCAAACTCACGATCTGCCATCTTTACTACGCGGCCCGCAGACCCCAGTGACACCAGTTCTGCCGCCGTGCGCTGGTAGATGAGTTGATCGGAATAATAATCTGCATATCGTCGGTGATTGCTCATTTGTGGATATGCCCGTCCCTCTAGCTTGGCAATCTGGGCCATGAACGGGATCGATACCACCATTGAACCGATGAGAAGTGCTGCGCTCCATACGCTGATCGGTAGCAACGACACGAAGAGAAAAATGAGAGTGATTCCACCTTGGATGGCTGCGATCACATTGCGCGCATAGTATCCACCGTGCTCGGCAAATACGTCGTGAGCTAACCGAGCAGCTTCAGCGTTGCTCGATTGGGCAATTTCAGGCGGCGTCATAGACCCTAGCGACTCATTGACACGCGTTTTCAACCACAACTGCGTTTCGCGGATCGTCATCCGGGAAACGAGCCACGTGACATTGATCATGCAGACGTTGAGGCCAATAGCAGCCGATACTGCAAGAACATAGATGACGAGGCGATATCGCACAGCGCTACCGGCAAGCTCATTAGTCAACAGCCTGACAGCCCAGACCTGCAGAGCAGGTATCAGCGCTACGATCAGCTCCAGCAGCACATACATGCAAAACTTCGCCGGAGACACCCGCGCCATCTCCCGCAACGCCCGCCCAGCAAGACGAAGATAAAGATTGGGACGGATTGAAACAGAATTATCTGAACTCACGAGTTCAATCTAGAGCAAATCACAATGCCGTCAAAATAGTTTTAGGAAGGCCTTGCTGCCCAGATTTCTCTAAGCGAATTAAGCTGTTCATGCCCTTTTTGAAAGCGCTCTAGGATCTGTTGTGCAGCATGGAACTGGGCGTCGGTTTTTACTGGAATCTCAACGCTACGCGCAGCTTTGAGCTTTACGCTCAGTTTCGATTTTTCCTCACCATCAATATCAAGAGTCACATCAGTGGTGTCGTATGGGAAATCTAGCTGACGCTTGCCATTGGCATAGGCTCCGACAGCACCTCGCTGAGCAAGCCCTAGATGCAAAGTTCCGCGTGCTTTTGCGAGCATCCCATCAATACACATCCAAAGACCGAGCGGAACGCCGACCACAGCGATAAAGACGGCTTTTATACGGATACGAACTCCACCCGAAAATACTCCCCCCATGATCAATGCGAGCACCAGAGCAGCAAGTAAAAGGCAAATCCCACCAAATATCTGAGTCCGCGTATTTTCAGTACTATCTATAGGAACTACTGCATCAACGGCGCCAAAGCTGAGTGCATCTGCAGCTGCCGAGAGGCGCTGCTCAATAGGTGAAGTCATTTCTGTCATGGCAGAGAATCTATAGGTCATGCCATCCAAGATCAACCCCATTTATGCGACATTTCAGGACTCTAGCGCCCATGCCACAACTGCCTGCTGCACAGGCAGAAGCGCCTTCTTGAATCCATAGCCAACGAAGTGCTTTGTGTCGAGCGCTTCCGCGCTCACCTCGCGACCGCGAATGAAAGGTGGGCAGGGATTGAGCAAAGTATCGGTTTGGCAGCGGCAAGTACATCTTCTGTGATCTGGAATGGCGCCATGATTTCTTGATGGGTCGAAAAATGAG
>CAMQXE010000223.1 GCA_947038745.1 uncultured Propionibacteriaceae bacterium
AATTGGTTTTAGTCAATACCACGCCACAACCTGACATTCCGTTGGGCGCTGCCCGTACTGTCTGGTTACCAACTTCGTCAGCAGTGCTGACGCCGCTAACGAAGTTCACACTGCCACTATGAAAAGTCACATTTAAAATTTCAACGACCCTACTAGGATTGCTGATATGACCTTTTCTCGTCGTGACTTTCTTATTGCGGCAGGAGCAATCTCGCTCGCTGCTACTGCTACCGCTTGTGGCACCAATACCGGGCGCGGCAATAGCACCGCTACGACAAATAGCATCAGTGCTTGGTTCCATGAGTACGGCGAAGACGGTGTCCAAGCTGCATTGAAGCAAGACGGTGCAGCTTTTACCAAGGCGCCTGTTGAGATCAAATGGAACCCAGGTGAATACTCCAAACTTCTCAACTCCGCGCTGCTTACCGATCAAGGCCCAGATGTTTTCGAGGTTGAGATGGGAGCCAGCCTCGACATGATTAAGGCTGGCCAGGTTGTTGATCTGACAGATGTCATGGGGCCAGCAAAGTCACAATTTATGAGCCAGCTCATTGAGCGCTTTAGCTATCAAGGCAAGCTCTATGCGATCCCGCAGGTCGTCGATATGCAGCTGCTTTACTACCGCAAATCTGCCTTAGAAAAGGCCGGAGTAAAACCGCCAACCACTTTTGATGAGCTTGTTGAAGCAGCAACCAAGACTAAGACTGGTTCTATGGGTGGCTTCTTCGCTGGCAATGATGGCGGACTAGGCGTGCTTGGAGCAATGCTTATCTACGCCTCGGGCAACCACCAGCTCAATACCGATAAGACTGATATCGGTTTTGCTAATGACACTTTCTACGAAGCACTATCTACGTTCACGGCGTTCTACAAATCTGACTCCATGCTTAAAGCTGCTTCCGCAGACTGGTTCAAGACGACAGCTTTTGAAACTGGAGAAACTGCAATGCAGTGGGGCGGGCTGTGGTCAATGACTGACGTGCAGAAAGCTCTTGGTGAAGACTTCGGGGTCGTGGCCTTCCCGGCTATCGGCAGTGCAGGTAAGCAGGTAGTGCCATTCGGTGCTTTTGGCTCTTGCATTTCAGCTAAATCAAAGAACATTGATGTAGCCAAAGATTTCGTGAAATGGCTATGGATCGAGCAGACCGACCGTCAGGTGGAGTTTGCGAATAACTTTGGCACCCATGTCCCATCGCAACCAGCCTTGGCATCGCGATGCACCAAGCTCGCTTCTGGTCCTGGAGCAACGGCTGCGAAGCTCCTTGCCGATCAGGGGGTGGCCGCCTCTGACTTGCTGTGGACCTCAGCAATGGTTGATGCCTACACCGCTGCACTCACTAACATCGTAGTTAAAGGCGCTGACGCTAAAACTGAAATTGCTGCGGTAAGCACCAAGGCTAAGGCTGAGTTGAAGCGTCTGGGATAGTCTCATATCGTGTTTTCTTTTCCAATAAAGACTCAGGACCAGCGCAATAAACGCTGGTTCTGGGTCTTTGTTGGGCCCTTCTTTCTTGGTCTGCTGCTCTTCGTCTACATCCCTATCGGGTGGAGCGCCTATCTCTCATTTTTTGATGCGCGCAATACAGTTACTCCCACCAGATTTGTCGGGCTAGATAACTACACCTATCTCCTCCATGACCAAGCTTTTCTCTCTAGCTTGGCAACGTTTATCGTATTTGCCGCGTTCATCGTTCCAGTCACCTTCTGTTGTTCTTTGGTCCTTGCCCTACTGGTTTATCGGCTCCCCAGATTTCAGACGTTCTTCCGCTCGGTTTTCTTCCTCCCCACTGCTGTGAGCTACGTCATCGCATCTATGGTGTGGCGCTTATCTTTTTTCAACGGCGCCCGTTTTGGTCTGGCTAATCAGTTTCTCGTCGCCGCAGGCGGGCAGCCGCTACGTTGGCTCTCTGGTGAGTCTGGATGGCATTGGGTGGCATTAGTCACGCTACGGCTATGGCTCCAGGTGGGGTTCTATATGATCCTCTTTATTGCTGGGCTCAATAAGATTCCCCACGAGCTTTGTGAGGCAGCCGCTATCGATGGCGGCTATGTCCTGTCGGGGCGCTGGCCGCTGGTCAGCGCTTCGTCACATCACAATGCCTCAGTTACGGCCCACGAGTCTTGCAGTGTCGATGTTGCTCCTTATCGGTTCGTTTCAGGCCTTTGACGAGTTCTACAACTTGCTCAATCAGCTCGTTGGTGGCTACCCGCCGTTTGCCAAACCTCCACTGGTCTACCTCTATCTCATCTCGCTTGGGGGTGGCTCCCAAGATCTTGGTCTGGGCAGTGCTGGCACCATGATCTTGACCTGCATCATCGTGATCTTTGGGCTACTCCAAACAGCTCTCATACGTCATAGCTCGCGGGAGGACCGATGAAAACTCCTCGCCGCATTGTCATATTGCAGTACAGCGTGCTCAGCTTTCTGGCTGTCCTTTTCCTCTTGCCTTTTTACGTCATCGTACGCAATGCGCTCTCGACAAGTGGTGTGATCGTCTCAGCACAGTGGCATTGGCTTCCAGACAATGTTGGCGGTTCGACGCTGCGCTCCATCGTAAGCAATGATTCTGTAGCATTGCTGCCGTCGATGGCACATTCAGCCATCGTTGCTATCGTCCAAACGCTCGGGGTTGTGGTTCTGTCTATGCTGGCTGGTTATGGGCTGGCTCGGTTCCGTTCTCGTATTTCCTCAATCGTTCTTGGACTCACGCTATTCACGCTCATGGTCC
>CAMQXE010000224.1 GCA_947038745.1 uncultured Propionibacteriaceae bacterium
TCAGTTGCTTCAACCTTGCTAACGTACTGGTGGTACTTCTGAGTTCCCTTAGCTGTACGAGCACGCTCAATGGACCAGACCACATCTGCTGCTTTGACCTGGCGTCCACTAGAAAATTTAGCGAGGGGATCTAGCTTAAAGGTATAGACCAAGCGATCTGGCGAAAGATTCCACTCTTTCGCCAAGAGCCCGTGCATCTTTCCTTCGCCATCAATCTTGACCAGCGTTTCATAGACGTTGTAGAGCAAGACGAAAGGCCCACCAGCCCAAGTTGAGGCCATCGGATCCAAGGAATCTGGTTCCTGAGTTGCCCCAATCGTAAGGGTCGCAGGTTTCTCGGGACCGATATTGGTATTGGCTCCAGGCCGACAGGCCGACAGGCTAGTAAGTCCAAGGATCAAAGCAAGAACAATTGCCAGCGAACGCGAACGTCGACGCATGGTATCTGTCTCCTATATTGGGTGGGGTCCTGTAGAAGTCCCCCATAGTCTAGAGGTCGTCCCCTTTGGAAACGGCTTGGGGCATGCCAAATAGTGGCAAATGTGGCCTATTGCATACCCGATTTGGAGATTGTTCGTACGTCGGCTAGAGTAGGTATTACCGACGCGGGATGGAGCAGCTCGGTAGCTCGCTGGGCTCATAACCCAGAGGTCACAGGTTCAAATCCTGTTCCCGCTACGAATAAGAACCCTGATAAGGCATATTCCCTTATCAGGGTTCTTATATATTCTGATGCTATTACTGAGAATTACCTTAGCTGGATGAACCTTTTTGCTGCAGCGGGAGTACAACATGGACCAATCCATCTAGCAACGAGGTAAGCAGCAAGAAGAAGTACTGCTCACTGAGCACTTCCCCATCTTCGCCATGGAGCTTTGCCAAGAACTCATCACACATCATCGCCAAGGCAGGTGAGGTGGAAGCAATCCCAGAAAGATCTTCAACCAGCTTCTCAATGTCATGATACTGAGGGTCTTTCATCGACTGTCGATCATGCTCTGCGATAGCCGTGCACGCAACATTAATGATCATTGCGTAGACCATGGGAACGTAACTCCCGAACCCAGCGCTACCAAGTTTCCCCATGAAGAGCTCAAATAAATGTGTCTGCGTAGTGACAGGCCGACCAACATTAGAGCTATCGATAATGTGACGCATCACACCGTTATAGGCCAAGACGGTGCGACGAAGATTCATCAAGAGCTCAATAACCCATTGCTGCCAAGGCATATCCTCTTGCGGAACTTCCAGCGATTGCAATACCTGATCACAGACAGCATGACCGATAGCTGCCCTCGTGGGAAAGTAGTGGTAAATAACCGAGGGAACAACATCTAGCGTCGCTGCCAGATCACGCATCGACCAGCTAGCAAGTCCAGTACTACCTGTAAGCACAAGTGCTTGCTCAATGATCTTTTCGCGGCTAAGCCCAACTCGTCGCGACGTATTTCCCCCCATGCCATCCTTCCTTATTCTCTTGACCCGTCCACATCTAGGTCCTAGCATAACCATAAGACACTAGATCAGTGTTCTAGGATTATGGAAGAAGTAACATGTCCGCAGAACTCCACTTGGATGAAACTCCCAGCGGATCATCTCAGCAAACAGCTCCCTCATCAACGACTACAGATCCCCAGACAAAGCTGGTATTGATGGTGGTCTTACTCGCTTTCATGGGGCAAATGATGCTTACCCCAGTTATCGCCCCACTATCTAGGGCAATGGGGTTGCGAGAGTGGCAGATCGGCTTAACCATCTCACTGGCAGCAGTAGCACTCGTTCTACTAAGCCAGTTTTGGGGCAGACGTTCCCAGAAGATTGGTGTCAAGAAAGTTCTTTTGCTGTCAATGCTGATCGCATTCTGCGCATTAGCTGGATTTGCTGCAGTGGCATGGCTTGGCATGAAAGCAATGCTGACTGGCCCGCTACTTTTCCTTGGCACTGTTGTCACCCGCGGCGTGATCTATGGCGGATCAATTGCAGCAATCTCTCCATCTGCGCAGTCATATCTTGTAACCCACAGCACATCCGAAGCCGAACGGGTCAAGGCAGTCGGTGCAATTGGCGCAGTCCAAGGTATTTCAGCAATCCTTGGGGCAATACTTGGCGGGGCTTTAGCAGCAGTTGGTGGGCTACTATTGCCAGTAACTGTCATGCCTTGCATGATGCTTTTAGGCCTGCTCATCCTAGCCGCCAAGTTCCATCCACAAGATCAGCAAGCTCTCGTAGCAAAGCCTAGGAAAATCTCGTTCCGCGATCGGCGAGTATTGCCCTTCCTGATCGCAGGTTTCTTACTCTTCCTCACCTTCTCCGGCATTCAGACGATCCTCGGTTTTGCCATTCAAGATCGACTCAAACTCAGCGATGCCGCAACGGCTGGAACCACTGCAGCACTAATGGTTCTAATGGGAGTAGCTATGGCCCTTACCCAAGGAATACTTGTACGACGGCTGAACTGGGATGCACGGAAACTTCTTCATGTAGGAATACCGCTGATGGCACTTGCAGCCGCAGTATTAGTTCCACCATATGGATCGCTAGTCACGTTAGCGTTGGGGAGCCTGCTGCTTGGCATCGGCAGCGGATTAGCTATCCCTGGTTATTCGGCAGGACCTACGATGGCCGTAGACCATGACGAGCAAGGTGGGCTGGCTGGATTAACCAACGCCACCAATGGATTGACCTACGTTATCGCGCCGGTACTCTCCACAACCTTGTACG
>CAMQXE010000225.1 GCA_947038745.1 uncultured Propionibacteriaceae bacterium
CGGTGCTACCTACCTCGGTGGTCGGATTTTAGGGCTTAGCCGTGACGTAGCAGCTGGAATCTTCGCTGGTTCAACCACAAACACACCAGCGCTGGCTGCGGCAATTGAGCAAGCTCCAAAAGGTCACCCAACAGTTGGCTACTCCATCGCGTATCCCTTTGGCGTCATCATCATGCTGGCTGGCAGTCTTGTAGCGCTGCGGATCAAGCGAAATGCGGCCCAGGAATCGGCAGATATTACGAACTTGACGATTCATGTGGAGAAAACTGGGCTACCTGCCATCGCACAGCTACAAGATGAGTTAGGCGTAATTTTCTCCCGGATAGAGCACAACGACACCATCGTCATGGCAGCGAATCATCTGCGCCCAGAACGTGGAGATCGTGTCGTTGCGGTAGGTTCCTCGGCTGCGGTCAAATCTGCAGCAGCACGTCTGGGGCACACTTCCGGGCGTCTTCTTGACCTTGAACGTAGCGACATTCATTACCGTCGAGTCACTATCAGCCAGCGCGACATTATCGGTAAGCGAATCAGCGACTTGGACTTGTGGGGCAAGTTTGGTGGCACGATTACGCGAGTTCGACGTATGGATCAAGACATGTTGGCTAGCCCAGATATGGTCCTACAAGAAGCTGACCGAGTACGGGTTGCGGCTCCGCGTTCCAGGATGAGTGAAATCGTCGAGTTCCTTGGCGATTCTGAACATGCCTCTGCTGACATCAATGCGATCGGTCTAGCAACTGGCTTAGCCATTGCACTAACTATCGGTAGCATCGCCATCCCATTGCCGATGGGTAGCAAATTTGCACTAGGTTCTGCTGCTGGACCGCTTATTATTGGCATGATTCTGGGTCGGGTGCGCCGTACTGGGCCACTGATCTGGACGTTGCCGGCTCAAGCTGCCGACGCGTTAAGCCATTTTGGCCTTTTGATCTTCTTGGCGTTCGCTGGTGGGCGTGCGGGTGGGCCTTTCGTCAAGGCAATTCAGTCTCCCGAAGGAGCAAAGATCGCTGGGCTGGCGATTGTCGTCACCTCAATGTATGCAGGATTGCTCTACTTCGTGGGTAAGCGAATGTCTGGAGTCAATGGGGCCTATCTCGCAGGCTTGATGGCAGGTGCGCAGACCCAGCCAGCAGTGCTTGCAACAGCCAACGAAAGAACTCACCATGATTCGCAGGTACCGCTGGGATATGCGACTGCGTATCCAGTTGCCATGATCGTCAAGATCCTGGTTATCCCGCTCTTACTGCTCTAGCTAATTTTTCTGGTTGCTAGCGTGGCGCAGGCCAATCGCATCAACATCAACAAGAGCCAAGAGACGAGGCTCACCGGAAGGTAGGCGTAAAGCAACAGCAGAGGTCTGTTCCATCGCCATTCCGATAGCTAAGTCAGTGACTGGTGTAGTTAGAGTAACGTCAAAAACAGTGCTTTCACACGGGTGCATCAGGGTATCTACGCGGGAGTTTGCCGCCTCCTGGTCCAGAACAACAGGGGGAACCCAACCCAGAATAGTGCTGCCATCCCAGACTAATAATGTTGTGCGTAGATCGGGCGCTGCCTGGTAAGCATCAGATAGGAACGTGCTCTGTCCGACGACGATGGCTGGCCGTGAAATTCCTGCTGCCGAAATTGCATCGAGTAATTCTCTAGTCCGGATTTGGCGAGCAAGTTGCGCGGTAGCTTGCCACATGAACCATCCGATCATGACAGTCCAGATGATGTCGACGACGGAGAAATTACCCGAAACTGGCGTGAGCGCGAAGTAGATCATCGTCGCTACGGCAATAAACCGGCCAGCCCACAAGCCAGCGCGAAGGCCACGAGTATGGCTCTTCGTGATGCCCCAGACCGCTGCGGTAGTGAGATGTCCGCCGTCAAGGGGGAGACCGGGGAGGAGATTGAATAGAGCTAGCCATTTGTTTACCAGAGCAAAATTTGCCACGAGTAAATACCAGGCTTGATTAGGCATCAGATTAGCCAGCGGGAGAGAGACTAACCACAGTGCGACATTCGCTACCGGGCCAGCGATACCAACAAGTGCAGTAGTGGCAGGAGTCGGAGCATAGGTCGTGGCATAGGTGTAGCCACCTAGCGGAGTCAAAGTGATGTTATGGACACGTAGCCCACACCAGCGAGCAACTAAAGCATGGGCAAGTTCATGCAGCATGACTGCAAGAAAGAGGCTAATGACGAGGGCCCCGGATAAGGCAAAGAGATATTTTCGATCTTGGTTTACGCCTAAAACCGGTGGCAACATCGTGGTTGCGAGTGCAAAAAGAGCGATTGCAGCGAAAGGCCACATCGCTGAAAGGTACAAAGGTATAGACGCGATGCTGCCGATCCGAAAACTTCCAGCGGGAACTTTCGGATCGGCAACAGGGGTTTGTGAGACGCTCACGCTACGAGAGCAGCCTTGACTAGAGCTGCGATTTCGCCGCCAGTAGCACGTCCATCAACACGGGCAGTGACAGCTTTGACGATCGCGCCCATATGTCGCATGGTGGCAGGCTCGCCAAGTGCAGCTATTTCCTCAGTAACAATGGCAGTAAGTGCAGCCGGGTCTAGGGGAGCCGGGAGGTAATGCTCCAAAACTGCTACCTCGGCAAGTTCCTTCTCAGCAAGCTCTGGACGGTTGCCAGCAATGTAGGCCTCCGCTGAATCCTTGCGCGATGAAACCTGGCTACGAATGACGGCTAGTTCTTCGGCAGCAGATAGCTCG
>CAMQXE010000226.1 GCA_947038745.1 uncultured Propionibacteriaceae bacterium
AGTTCTAGCCGATGGCACAGAGCACGTATTGCGACGCACGATGGAGGGACATCTCGTCCGTGAGCCCCGGGGCGTAAATGGATTTGGGTACGACCCAATTTTTGTTCCTGAGGGTGCAATGCGGACCTCAGCAGAACATAGCTCAGAAGAAAAGGATGCGATTTCACACCGGGGTAAGGCTGTCCGCGCCATGGTGGAGGTTGCAACCGAACTCGCACAGCAAGGCACATTGCGATGAAGCAGTATCTGGATCTTCTCGACGATATTCTTGCTAACGGTACGTTGAAAGGCGACCGTACGGGTACTGGCACATTGTCAGTATTTGGGCGCCAGCTTCGCTTTGATCTGAGCCAAAGTTTTCCACTTATGACGACGAAGAAGCTCTATCGGCGGGCCTTCAAAGCAGAGCTGTTGTGGTTCTTGCGCGGAGATACAAATGTTTCTTGGTTGCAAGAAAACGGCTGCACAATTTGGGATGAATGGGCCGATGAGAACGGTGATCTTGGCCCTGTTTATGGTCACCAGTGGCGTTCATGGCTTGGGGCAGATGGCCGCACCCATGATCAGATCGCTGAGGTTATCGAGTTAATTAAGACCAGCCCTGATTCGCGTCGCTTGGTGGTATCTGCTTGGAATGTTGGGGAATTGGACGAGATGGCATTGATGCCGTGCCATGCCTTGTTCCAGTTCTATGTTGCTGATGGCAAGTTGTCATGCCAGCTTTATCAGCGATCTGCTGATGTATTCCTGGGCGTCCCATTCAACATCGCTTCGTATGCACTGCTGACCTGCATGATTGCTCAGGTCACAGGATTGCAGCCGGGGGAGTTCGTGCATACTTTTGGCGACGCGCACCTGTACGTCAATCACGTGGACCAGGCTCGCGAGCAACTCACCCGGGAGCCTAAAACCTTGCCAACGCTGTGGCTCAATCCGCAGATCACTTCGATTGATGATTTCTCTCTCGACGATATTCGTTTTGATCACTACGAGGCTTGGCCCACCATCGGGGCGCCAATCTCGGTCTAAGCGATAAATCGTGCGCGCTCTACCCACTGTGCTGCATCTTGACCTAGATGCATTCTTTGCTGCTGTTGAGCAACGTGACAAACCTTCACTGCGAGGCAAGCCAGTCATCATCGGTGGTACGGGCCCACGGGGGGTCGTGTCTACGGCTTCTTATGAGGCACGAAAGTTTGGCGTCCGCTCGGCTATGAGTGGTGCTGAGGCGCGTCGACGGTGTCCGAATGGAGCTTTCCTCTCAGGACGCTTTGGTGCTTATCGAGCTGCCTCAAAACAGGTGATGGCAGTGCTTCGATCGTTAGGGACAGTTGAACAACTCTCTATTGATGAGGCCTACCTGGATCTTGCGGAACTGGGGCTCGGGGGTGCGCCAGCAGATCCGCATGACGAACTAGCGCGTTACCGGGCTTATTGTGAGGTAGGTGAGCGGCTGCGTGCCGATGTCGCTGAAGCAACAGGCGGGCTTACAGCGTCAGTAGGTATTGGCACGTCTAAGTTGATGGCTAAGATCGGTTCTGAGCTGGCCAAGCCTGATGGTCTTAAGCTCATCGTTCCAGGAGCTGAAGTCGCAACGTTGGCGGCTCTCCCCGCTAGAGCTATTCCGGGTATCGGACCGTCCACGATGGAGCGATTAGAACGTCTTGGAGTACGTACTGTGCGCGACATTCAACTCCTGGAAGAGCGAGAACTGGTGCGGGCCTTAGGCAAGAGCTGGGGTCATAGCTTGCATGAGTTAGTTTTCGGTAGAGATGATCGTGAGATTGAGCCTTCTCGGGAAATGAAATCAATCTCAGCCGAACGAACCTATGCTGTCGATGAGTTTAGCCGGGCCAATCTTGAAGCTCATATCTTGCGGGATGCGCAAGAACTTACCCAGCGGTGTGCCAAGGCTCGTCTTTTTGCCAGAACCGTTACGTTAAAGGTGCGCTGGCCAGATTTCACTACCTTTACCCGTTCCCGCACGCTACCTGGATCTACTGATTCGGCAGAGGTATTCGCTGCTGTGGCTATCGAACTACTCAAACCGCTTGATCTTCGCTCAGGGGTGCGGTTACTGGGGCTAGGAGTATCCAACTTCACTCAGGCTGCGCAAGAGCCACTGTTTTGGGATATTTCTGGGCAAGATCAGAACGCCTTGCGAGAACTCGTGCGTAACCCAGATTCTGGTGTTCCGGCACTACTTGTCGATGCCACCGTTCCTGGTGGTATCAGCCAACCAATTGTTGGCTTCCGCCCGGGGATTGACGTTTGGCACGACGAGCTTGGGCCGGGTTGGGTCTGGGGTAGTGGACTTGGTCGAGTCACGGTTCGTTTTGAGACTTCACAGACTAAGCCAGGCCCAGTTCGCACCTTTTCCCAGGATGATCCAGCGCTCCGCTTGGTAGGAAATGACGCTTTTTCTGATACCGACTCGCTAGATGAGGGGTAGTTCCCGTAGACTTACTCGCGTTGCTCGCGGGAGTGGCGGAATTGGTAGACGCGCCAGATTTAGGTTCTGGTACCACAGGTGTGAGGGTTCGAGTCCCTTCTTCCGCACGATTGATGTGCTTCAGTTTGATCAAACTGAAGCACATCAAGTGACATATAGAGACTAATCGGCGTGTAGAAGAGTGTATTTCCTACGGTCTGTTAGACAGGCAGGCCTAGCTCACGCTTGAGCTTGTCGACATGACCTTTGGCGCGAACGTTGT
>CAMQXE010000227.1 GCA_947038745.1 uncultured Propionibacteriaceae bacterium
CAAGCGTTGGAGAGCAAGTTAGTAAGGATTCGGTCAAGCTGTTCAGCATTGCCAGTGACCTCCACCGGGTCTGGTGCGACTTCAACTCGCCACGTATGGTCTGGGGCGGCAGCTTGGGCATCAGCAACTGCCTCCAGAACACGCTCGGTCAAGTCCAGCCGGGTCACCGGAACCGGACGGTGGGCATCGAGGCGGGCCAACTGCAAAAGATCCTCCACCAAGCCGCCCATGCGTTTGGCCTGCGACTCGATCCGGCTCAGGGCTTGTTCCCCGTCTGGGCTGAGCTTTTCAGTCATCTTCACGACGTCGGTATATCCGCGTACAGCCGCAAGCGGAGTGCGCAACTCGTGTGAAGCATCTGCGACGAAGCCACGCAACGTTGCCTCGCTCTTATCGCGGGCGGCAAAGGCGGCGGCGACGTTGTCGAGTAAAGAATTGAGTCCGTTGCCAACGTTGCCAACCTCGGTGCCAGGCTTACACAGCTCAGCAGCGACCCGCTGCTCCAGCGCTGACTCTGACGACAACGGCAGCGCAGCGACTTCGGCGGCGACATCAGAGATCCGAGCCAGTGGTCGCAAGCTACGACGCACAACCAGAAATACGACGATCCCGGCCGCAAGCAAGGTGAGCAGGGAACCGATAAAAAGCGTTGTTCCAAGCCGCGCCATCGTCGTCTCTACCGGCTGTAGCGGCGAGCCGATCACCACAACAGTATGTTGCTCAGATCGAGGTGCAGTGAATCGTTGGCCAATCACGCGATATTTTCCCTGGGATAGTTCCAGCGTGACGAGCTCGGTAGAAACGCTTCCTGGAGGGCCTGCGGTGCTATGAGAAGCTGCGGTGGGGCTGGTCTCCAACAACCCATGACGCTTAAGTTCGGCCAGGTCGTCGCTGGTGAGCGCGACATTGGTCCCGTCTGCTAAGTGATAAACAGAGTGCTGTTCATCAAGAGAACCATCGACCAGCACCACCGTCATCACACCAACTGTCTGCGGCGCTTCGCCGGGGGAGCGATCCCCTCTGCCATTGACGAAAGTGAAACTACGCTGGGATGCTTCCCGGACGGAGTCGTCGAAGCGGCGCATAAGGTCATTGCGGGTCAGCGACATCGTCACTAACGAAAACAATGTCAGTGCAATGGTTAAAATCAGCAGTAGCCAAGCAACAAGCTGAGTAGACAGCGCATACCTACGCCGTGGGCTTGATGACATAACCAACCCCTCGCACCGTGTGAATCATGGGGATCCTGCCAGCGTCAATCTTTTTGCGAAGATACGAAACATAGAGTTCGACGATGTTGCTCTGCCCGCCGAAATCGTAGTTCCAGACGTTGTTGAGGATCTGCTCGCGGGTGAGCACGATCTTGGCGTTCTCCATGAGGTAGCGCAGCAACTCAAACTGGGTTGCGGTCAGATCGATGAGGTCTCCGCCACGATGGACTTCGCGCGTCTCGACGTTGAGCACCAGATCGCCTACGACCAGATCAGCAGTGTGCGGGGTCATCGCACCAGAACGTCCAATTAGGCGGTGTAACCTCAGCAGCAGCTCTTCCATAGCGAAAGGCTTGGTGACGTAATCGTCGCCTCCTGCAGCTAACCCTTCAATCTTGTCAGCGACGTCATCCTTAGCGGTGAGGAAGAGCACCGGGACTTGCGGTAAAAACTCACGGACGCGCTTAAGCACCTCTAACCCGTCGATACCGGGCAGCATCCAGTCCAGCACCAAAATATCTGGGTTCCATTCTTTTGCCACATCGATCGCGGCGTATCCCTCATTGGTAGTGCGGGCTTCCCAACCAAGCACTCGTGTGCCAAGAGCCACAACATCAGCGAGCAACTGCTCATCATCTACTACAAGCACCCGTATCGGGGTTCCGTCTACGCGCGTTAGCGGAGGTAGCTTCTCGGAGAGGGCAGTCAGGCTCGTCGTCGTAGTCATGGGAAATCCCTTCGAATTCTTTATGGTTCCACTATGACAGCGCTGCTGGGTTTGTGGGAGTGAAGTAATTCCTGTGTCGCAGATGTGTAAGTAGGCCATATTCGCCGTATTTACATAACTTCAGCACATCTTTTTCACGGTCTTGCACACAGCCCGCAACGGTTCAGTTATGCCATGACCAATAACCAGACCTTGCGCCGCAGTTCCCGAGCCACCCAGCTCGGGCTCCTGGTGAGCGCCGCTTTCCTTTATATCTGGGGGCTGTCCAAGTCCGGCTATGCTAACTCGTTCTATTCCGCAGCCGCACAGGCCGGATCGGTGAGTTGGAAGGCCTGGTTCTTCGGCAGTCTCGATGCGGGCAATGCCATTACCGTGGATAAACCGCCAGCTTCGCTATGGCTCATGGGGCTTTCTGTGCGGATCTTCGGTTTATCGAGCTGGTCGATTCTGATCCCTGAAGCGCTCTTGGGCGTAGCCAGCGTAGTACTGATTTATCGCACGTTGGTACGTACTCTCACTTCCGGGTACCAGGGGCATCGTCGCCCATTGAGCGCCCAGACCATCGTTGCTGCTGCATTTGGGGCTGTCGCCTTCGCTGTGACTCCAGTTGCAGTGTTGATGTTCCGATTCAACAACCCTGATGCGCTACTTACTTTCTTATGCGTTGCGGCTACTGCTGCGACTTTGCGGGCTATCGAAGCTGC
>CAMQXE010000228.1 GCA_947038745.1 uncultured Propionibacteriaceae bacterium
CGGCGGCTTCGACGAGGGTGGGCGCCTGGTTTAGCTGGCACTGGCCTAACTCGATTTCGCGGGCGACGCTAGTCACATCAGCATCATCTGGGCTAATACCGCAGGGAATGATGTTGGTGAAATATCCCAGATCACTAGAGATATTAAGTGCAAATCCATGAATCGTCGTCCGCTTGGAAATGCGTACTCCGATGGCGCAGATCTTGCGTTCCTTGAGTCCTTGAGCAGGATTAGCTGCCAACCATACGCCAGTCCGATCATGGATCCGCCCGGCTCGAATACCAAGCGTCGCAAGATAGCGGATAACTGATTCCTCAACCCGACGAACGTAATCGACAGCGCCAATAGGGTCAGGCAGCGCCACGATTGGGTATCCGACCAACTGACCAGGCCCGTGGTACGTGATCAGCCCACCTCGGTCTACATCAACGACAGGCGTTCCGTCGAAGGGCCGCATCTCAGGGGTGGTGCGTTTACCCGCAGTGTAGACCGGAGGGTGCTCAACGAAGATGACAGTTGCGTCTTGCTCCTGGTTGGCGACGCGCTCATGGACCTCACGCTGATAGGCCCAGGTTGGCTCGTAGTCGGCTAGAGCGCCTTCGCGAAGGCCATGGAAATCAAACTGCACTGGCATACCTCGAAGGTTACCGCCTCAATTAAATAGCTAAGAAACTGCTCTAGCTATAGCAGCACAATAATTTGAACCAACAAGATCTTGACGATGGTTCCCAGCGCGAATAACGCACCATATGCAGAGTCAATTCGTTCGTCGTTTACCCGGCTGTTGGCGAACCCAAGCAAGGCTGGTTGGCCGATGAAACCAGCCAATGCGCCAGCGCAACGCTGGACCGACAGGCCAGCGTAATGGGCAGAGAAGATCAAGACGGCGGCTCCTACGAGGAGCGAAATAGCGCTTACCGCCACGATAGTTAGACCGGTCAAGGTGAAGGCCTGAGCCAGGAAAGCAGGCCCAGTTGCTAACCCAACGCAAGCTAGGAAAAGCATCAGTCCCCACTGGCGCATCGTGGCATTGGCTGCATGGGGTAAATGCCACCTGAACGGTCCAGTTTTTTGTAACGAGCCAAGTACCATGCCCACGACCAGGGGTCCAGCGGCAGCGCCAAGAGAGAATCGGAACTGCGGACCGAGCGGGATAGAGATCAATCCCACAAGTAGTCCTAGAGCAATGCCCAAGCCCAACGTCAGCGCATCAATCTGGGAGATATGACGCTCAGAATCGCCGAAGAAGTCAGCGGCATCTTGCATCCGATGGCGAGGCACGACGGCTAGTACGCGGTCGCCAGGCTGGAGGACGAGATCGTCAGCAGCCAGCAGATCGAGATCTGCGCGACGTACTCTGGTAATAACACCATTTAGGCGTCCATCAATATTGAGTTCGCCGATAGTGCGTCCCACTAAGCGTGGGTTGGAAACTAAGAATCGACGGAAATCGACGTCTCCGCGGTGGTGCGTGAGGTTATGACTCGAAACATGCCCTAAGAAATCAATGGTCTGATCCACCGCATCGGGCAAACCAATAATGAGCACCATATCTCCGGTGCGCAGAAGGTCATCAGGCCGGATAACCCTGACCTCATGACGGTGCTGCAGGTAAGACATGCGAATGCTTTGGTCAGCCCATCCTGGAATGTCTCGTAGTGGGTGGTCATGTTCAACGCGGCAGGTGCGCGCAACGATACCGATATCTGCTAACGATGGGTTATCGCGTGTTCCAGGCCAGGAACGGTTGAGCAAGACTGCCAAGATGATCATGCCTAGGATTACGCCAGTTGGATAAGCCATTGCATAGCCGACATAGACGTCGGGGTCGGCGTTCGTTGCGGCAATCGCAGCGTCAATAGCCGACGAGGTTAAAACGCCCGCATATGAGCCAGCATTATGCGCTGCGCTCAAGCCAAGAAGCCGCCCCAAACCAGTTTGGCTTGCCAACACTGCGATGAGAGCGATGACTCCTGCGACCATGAGCTTCCACTGCCGCTTGAGATCAGAAAGAAAGGTGCTCCCTGCTGTGAGCCCCACGGTGTAGCAGAACAAGACGATGCCTAGCCCCTTGACTAAGTCGAGCTTGACACCGATACGGGGATCAAATGAGCCAACGACAAGACCCATAAAGAGCGCTCCAGCAGCGCCGAAACGTAGCGGGCCAAACTTGATCTGGCCTAGCAAAGCGCCAGTAGTGATGACGAACATGATCGTCAAGAGCTGATGAGTGGCAAGGAAATCTGTCAGATAAGTCATGAGTAGTAACAGTTTACTGCTGGTAGTACTGCGCTACGGAAAACATGGTGGGCGTGGACTCTCGAAAGAGCCACGCCCACCATGATGAAGGTTAGTAGTTTTGGCTATACGCCGAACTCCTCGCCGAACTGAGCTTCTTCTAGTCGGGTCTTGACCGCCTTGAGGAAACGAGCTGCGACAGCGCCGTCAATGAGACGGTGATCGTAGGTCATCGACAAGAACATCATGTCGCGGATAGCGATCTGCTCACCGAAACCATCATCGACAACCACCGGGCGACGAACTAAGCCACCGGTGCCAAGGATTGCAACCTGAGGGATATTGATGATCGGAGTA
>CAMQXE010000229.1 GCA_947038745.1 uncultured Propionibacteriaceae bacterium
CTGTGCTCGTTATTGGATACTGTGCGGTTCTTGGCTCAACGCTGATCTTGATGCTGAGCGATCCACATGGCACTGCTCGGGTCACGACATTTATCTTGGTCACAGCGGCAAGCGATACTGGTGGCTATATCGCGGGAGTTCTATTTGGCAAACATCCGATGGCGCCAGCGGTTAGCCCAAAGAAGTCCTGGGAAGGCTTCGCCGGTTCTGTCATTCTGGCTACTGCCGCTGCTATCGGGCTGACGTTTATTGCCTTACAGTGCCCCTGGTGGGTTGGCCTCATTCTTGGACCGGTATTGGCTGCTGTAGGTACTGCTGGTGATCTCATTGAATCCAGCATCAAACGTGACTTAGGGATCAAGGACATGAGTAACTTCATCCCTGGGCATGGCGGGGTTATGGACCGTCTTGATTCTCTCCTCGCTAACGCTCCGGTGGCTTGGTTCCTGCTCTATCTTTTGGTGCCTTAATGACTGATTCTCGTGCCCCATTGTTGGTACTGACTAAAGCGCGTAGTGCGCTACCGCCACCGCATTGGCTTGATCTTTCTATTGAAGACCGCCGAGATGCGATTGTTGCACTCGGACAGCCGGCGTATCGCGCTGCTCAGGTGAGCAAACACCTTTTTGAAGATTTTCGACGCCCACCATCCCAGTGGAGCGATCTTCCGCTTACTCTGCGCGGCCAACTAGAAACTGATCTGGTGCGCCCACTGATCACGGAAGTGCAGTCGCTACGTGCTGACCGTGATACCACGGTTAAAACTTTGTGGCGGCTTCATGATGGTTCTCTGGTTGAGTCGGTGCTGATGCGCTATCCGAGCCGCTCAACGCTGTGTGTGAGTTCTCAGGCAGGTTGCGGAATGGATTGCCCTTTCTGCGCGACGGGACAGGGTGGCTTGCAGCGTAATCTCTCCACGGCAGAAATCCTGGCTCAGGTGCTCGACGGTTTCCGGCGTCTGACCACAGGTGAAGTACCTGGTGGTGACGCGCGGGTAGCGAACGTCGTGTTTATGGGTATGGGGGAGCCGCTGGCAAACTATCCACGGCTGATGGCGGCTATCCGTACTATGCTCGCCCCAAGCCCTGCTGGGCTGGGCATGAGCGCGCGTGGCATCACTGTATCGACAGTGGGGCTCGTGCCACAGATGCGTAAATTAGCGCTGGAGGGCCTGCCACTGACCTTGGCGCTGTCATTACATGCGCCATCAGATGAGTTACGCGATGAAATCGTGCCGATGAATACTCAGTTCAGCGTTGATGAAGTCTTGGACGCTGCGAAGTTCTACTTTGACCAGACTGGCCGCAGAATCTCGATTGAGTATGCGCTCATGCGCGACATCAACGATCAAGCCGAAAATGCTGAGTTCCTTGCCCGCCGACTAACTCAGCGTGGACGTGGCTGGGTACACGTCAATCTCATTCCGCTAAACCCCACGCCAGGCAGTAAATGGACCGCTTCGCGTCCTGAAGATGAGCGCGCATTTGTGCGGATTCTTGAACGTCATGCAGTTCCGGTGACGGTACGTGACACTCGTGGAAGCGACATCGACGGTGCTTGCGGGCAGCTCGCAGCAACTGAGCGCACGGAGTAGTACTTTTCCAATGCGGGGCTGTCCTTCAGGTAAGGGCAGCCCCGCGTTGAAGATTAACCAAGTTTCGGTTTTACCTCAGAGTTATAGATAGATTCCAACTTCTTGCGGGTATCGCTGAGGGTCTTTGCGACATCTGCACCCTGGGCCATGATCTTGTCGATTGCCATACCAATTTCTCGATCGGCGCCAGGCAGGAATACCCGGGCCTGGTCTTGGGATCGGGTATGGGCTAGCTGATCGATTGCCACCTTCGCTTGTGGGCGAGTGGTGAAGAGTTTGCTCAGATCTGAGGACTCTCGCACGGGCATATATCCGGTTGCTTCCGCAAACGCGGCAGAGTTTTCGGCATCGGTCATGAATTGGATAAGCATCGCACCGGCGAGTTGCTGCTCTACCGGGAGATCTTTGGCAATTCCAAGACCTGCGCCACCGGTAGGGCAAACCGGATCTGTGTTCTTTGGCCCACCGGGCAGGAAGCCGACACCGACTTCAAAGTTCTGAGCACTTTTCAAGATACCGACGAGCGAACCTGTCGATTGCGTGGTGCAAGAGGCAATCTCTGCACCGAAATCGACGGTGTTATCTTTGGCAGAGGTAGCAGCCCACTTCTTTGTCCGAACTGCATCAGCAAACCAGGAGATGCACTCAACTGCTTCAGCAGAATCGAAAGTGATGTCCCAGCCCTTAGATAGCTGTGCGCCCCAACCCCATAGTTTGTTTTGTACCTGCCAGGATTCATAATCTGATGAAGCTGGCATCATGTAGACCACTGGGGTATTGGGATTTGCTTGGCGGAGTTTCGGGGCCCACTCATCGAGTTCTTGCCAGGTCTTTGGAGCCCGATCAGGTAGCCCAGCAGCCGCCCAATGCTTCTTGTTGTAGTAGAACAGTGGGGTAGAGCGGGCGTAGGGGATAGCCCACTGTTTACCTGA